>NZ_OY730229.1 GCF_963422545.1 uncultured Flavobacterium sp. | reverse complement strand
AAATTCTAACTCTTATATGCCAGGGAGTAAAAACTGTAAACCTTCCTAATTACATTCCACTTTCTATGAGTGCAATTGAAAAAAGGAAAGCAAATATTAAAGAACAGTTGTTAATGGGCAAAGGAAGTGACAGAGACCTAATAGGTAAAGTTAAAAAACTAGGATTATTATAGTGACTGCACATAAAAAAGAATTTAGATTCTGTTGCTCTCCCTACTAAAAGGATAAAAGAAGTAAAAAGACAACTTTTCAATCTTTTCAAAAACCCAAAATAAATAATAAAACCTGCAAATCTTAGGATTTACAGGTTTTTTTATTTTACGTCACTTTTCAATATTTATAAAAACACTCAAAAGTTTTGTGCAAAATCGTGGCACATTTGCGTTGGAGTTTCTACTGGAGATTTCTGTTTTTATTTCTCTCGTGAACCACCTCGTTGTGGTTGTTCTTGAGGCTGCGGTTGTCTCGCTGGTTGATCATTTCGTTGTCGTTGCTCCTGAGCCTGTTGTTGTCTTGCTTGCTGATCGTTACGTTGTCGTTGCTCCTGAGCCTGTTGCTGTCTTGCTTGCTGATCATTACGTTGTTGTTGCTCCTGAGCCTGTTGCTGTCTTGCTTGCTGATCGTTACGTTGTCGTTGCTCCTGAGGCTGTTGTTGTCTTGCTTGCTGATCGTTACGTTGTCGTTGCTCCTGAGCCTGTTGCTGTCTTGCTTGCTGATCATTACGTTGTTGTTGCTCCTGAGCCTGTTGCTGTCTTGCTTGCTGATCATTTCGTTGTCGTTGCTCCTGAGGCTGTTGTTGTCTTGTTGGTTGTTTTTCTCTCTCCGCCTGAGTTCTAACATTTCTTTGCGCATCTGATTTCACATCTTTCAATCGCGTCACTTTAGACGGAGCTGGTTCTCGTCCGGTAGCCCTGTTTTTTTCTACTTGCGGTCTATATATCTGGAGTTCTCTGTTGTTCAGATTCTGACCAGGTCTGTTTTTTTCCCTTAGAGTCATTGCAGGGATTGTTCGGCCTGTTCGGCCTTGTACTTCTGATCTATCAGGTCCTGCATTGTATCTTACCTGAGTTAAATTATCCCTCGTAATATTATTTATTACTGTTGAATTGTTAATGATTCTACCATTATTAGAGGAAGAAACATAATAATTATTAATGTCCCTTCTTCCAAAATCCCTGTCTCTTACACATGTCCAATAATTGTAGGGCAAACTATAACCACGGCTATAGGCAATATCAATGCTAATCCCTGGTCCTAAAGGTGCCCATCCGTAAAAACCTTCAGATCTTCTCCAGATCACCCATCCTGGACCCCATTCATAACCCGGAACCCATATCCATCCATAATAAGAATCATAATACCAGCGTCCATAATGAAAAGGTGCCCATCCCCATGAATAATTAGAAACCCAAGTCCAGCCTACATTGGTAAATACCCAATGCCCATTAGTTCTATAAGGAATAAAAGAAGAGGGCATATCTGGAACCCAAGCATATCCATAATTTGGAGTGTCAACCCAATCACCGTATGGACTTAAATCATCATAAAAAACCTGGAAGCTAATAGATACTTGTGCAGTTGCTTTTTGAGGTGCCATCAAGATAACTAAATTAACAGCAAGGAGCAGAATAAAAATTTTAGCCGTTGCTTTCATAATAGTAATTGTTTAATTATCAGCTGATTAAAAAAACACAATTAATATCGTATTTACCTAAAGATAAGCATTTTACAGTCAAAAAATGTTAAGTATTTTTTAAAATAAGTAAACCTAAGTTTTTATGAATCTTAAGAACATATTATTTGTTAGCATGCACAACCCAGAGAACACCATGCTTTTGATCCATTTTATTTATTTTATCAGCAACATTTTATACTTAGGTATATCTTTTAAAACAACACCAGTACCTATTACTACAGCTCTTAAAGGATCTTCAGCAATATAGACCGGTAAATCCGTCTTCTGTGATATTCTTTTATCAAGTCCGCGCAGCATTGCTCCCCCTCCTGCAAGATATAATCCTGTATTATAAATATCCGCAGCCAATTCTGGTGGTGTTAATGAAAGTGTTACCATAATAGCGTCTTCAATTCTTTGTATTGATTTATCCATAGCTCTTGCAATTTCCTTATAGTTAACCCTAACTTCTTTAGGTTTTCCTGTAAGCAAATCCCTTCCACGAACTGTTATATCATCAGGAGCATCTTCGAGTTCTTCCATTGCAGCCCCCACATCAATTTTTATTCGCTCGGCTGTAGACTCTCCAATATATAAATTATGATGGGTTCGCATATAATACAAAACATCACCCGTAAACACGTCCCCGGCAATTTTAATAGATTTATCACAAACTATTCCGCCAAGGGCAATAACTGCAATTTCCGTAGTCCCTCCGCCAATATCAACTATAATATTTCCTTTGGGCTGCATCACATCTAAACCAATTCCAATAGCAGCTGCCATCGGCTCATGAATTAAAAAAACCTCTTTACCGTTCACACGTTCGCAAGACTCCTTTACAGCTCTCATTTCAACCGCTGTTATACCGCTGGGGATACATACCACCATTCTTAGTGACGGAGCAAAAAAGCTTTTATTTAATTCAGGTATACTTTTTATAAACCAGTTGATCATTTTCTCTGAAGCATCAAAATCTGCGATAACTCCATCTTTAAGCGGTCGGACTGTTTTAATATTTTCATGCGTCTTTCCTTGCATTAAACTAGCCTCTTTACCTACAGCGATAATTTTTCCGTTTCTAATATCTCTTGCTACAATTGACGGACTGTCCACTACTATTTTCCCATTATAAATAATTAAAGTATTTGCCGTTCCTAGATCCATAGCAATTTCCCCTATCATAAAATCAAATAAACCCATAATATCATTTTCTTTTAAAACGATATTATTACTGTTTTTATTCTATATAGAAATGAAAATTCTCATATAATATCTATTATATAAGAAAAGTATTATAGATAAAAAAGAAATTGTTACCAGAGTCACTAATTTAGAGAATATTCAGTCAAAAATATTCGATTATACTTCCAGAAGAATCGAATATTAGTACAGCTTAAAACCGGATATGCAAACAAAAAGCAGAGAAAAAACTAAGATATAATTTTGTTTGCATATCCAAAATTTTTTATCTAATTTCCTGAAATGGAAACAAATCCGGATGTAGTAATTGTTGGTGGCGGACTTGCCGGATTGGCAGCGGCTATTCATCTATCTCAAAAAGGATTAAAAATAATCCTGATCGAGAAATCAGACTATCCCAAACATAAAGTCTGCGGAGAATATATTTCTAACGAGATTCTACCCTATTTGCAATGGCTTGGCGTCGATGTTTCAGAACTGCATCCAACCCATATCTCTAAGTTCGAGTTTACAACAAGCAACGGAAAAACTGTAACTGCAAAACTTCCGTTAGGTGGCTTTGGCATTAGCCGATATACGCTTGACAATTTTTTATACCAAAAAGCATTAGCGAACAATTGTACCATTTTTAAAGAAAACGTTACTGATGTTTCTTTTAGCAATGATATCTTTACAATTACCACTTCAAACCAAATTTTATCGGCTAAAATAGTATTAGGTGCTTTTGGCAAACGATCCAACATCGATCAGGTTTTAGCCCGGGATTTTATCAATAAAAAATCACCATGGTTGGCTGTTAAGGCACATTATTCAGGTGATTTAGATAATGATCTTGTTGCCTTACATAACTTTAAAGGCGGTTATTGCGGCGTTTCTAAAGTAGAGAATGACATTATAAATATTTGCTATCTGGCCGATTATGCCACCTTTAAACAATATAAAAACATAGAAGATTATCAACAGAATATCCTTTATAAAAACAAACATTTAAAATCTGTTTTTGAAAACAGTAAACTTCTTTTTGATAAACCAATTACCATAAGTCAGATATCTTTTAATAAAAAACAACCTGTAGAAAACCATTTATTAATGATTGGTGACACAGCCGGACTTATTCATCCGCTTTGTGGCAACGGAATGGCTATGGCGATTCATAGTGCAAAAATAGCATCCGAATTAATAATCGATTATTATTCCGGTAAACTGATCTCACGGGAATTATTAGAAAGAACCTATAGTAATCAATGGAATAAACATTTTGGTAAAAGATTATTTATGGGCAGAATTCTGGCGCAAATCTTAACCAATAAAACCATTACTAATATACTCTTTGCAATCGTAACATCATTTCCGGGAATAATGCCCATAATAATTAAACAAACACATGGCAAACCTATAGCACTAGATTAAATGGGAATAAGCACTAAATTTAGAACACAAGAAACCGAAATAATGGATGATTTTTCTCTTGAGGGGAAAGAGCTCAAAAATGCATTAGACCAAATCGCCAGTATTAATCAATTATTAGGTGGTAACAAACTTACGCTTCATGGTATAAAAACATTATTAAAGAAATCGAATACTCATAAAACAATAGTAATTGCAGATATAGGTTGTGGCAATGGTGATATGTTGCGCATGCTGGCGAAATACGGTCGAAAAAACAATCTTAATTTTAAACTTATAGGTATAGATGCAAATACCTTTACGATAAATTATGCAAAAACAATATCAGTTGAATATCCAAATATCGAATATGTATGTGTAGATATTTTTAGTAATGAATTTATTGCTCTTAAATATGATATTGTTTTATGCACTCTTACCCTACACCATTTTAGCAATGAAGAAATATTAAATATAATTACTATCTTTAATAACAATGCCGAAGTTGGTATTATTATTAACGATTTGCATCGTAGTAAACTAGCTTATCGGCTTTTTAAAATGATTGGCGTTGTTTTTAATCTAAATAAAATGTCACGCGAGGATGGACTTGTATCTATTTTGAGAGGATTTAAGAAAAACGAATTAGAAAGCTTTTCAAATAAAGTAAATTTTAAAAACTATACCATAAACTGGAAATGGGCTTTTCGTTATCAGTGGATAATTATTAAAACATGAGTGCAAAAATTATAACTGTTGCCAAGCAACTACCAAAATATTCTCGTACAACGGCAGAGATACTCCCAATGTTGATAGGATGGCTGCACGGACAAGACGAACGATTTATCAAAAAAGTAGAAAAAATATTCGAAGGCGCAGCTGTAGACAAACGGTACTCTATCATGGATCCTGCCGAAATCTTTACAGCAACTTCTTTTGAAGACAAAAACGATATTTATTGTCGGGAAGCAATCATTCTGGGCGAACAAGTATTGGAGAAAGCATTAACCAAAGCAAACTGGGATCCGCAAACGCTGGATTATATTATCACGGTAAGTTGTACAGGAATTATGATACCGTCATTAGACGCTTATCTTATCAATAAAATGAAATTAAGACAAGACATCGTACGCCTTCCTGTGACCGAAATGGGTTGTGCTGCCGGTATATCGGGTATTATATACGCTAAAAACTTTCTTAAGGATAATCCAGGTAAACGTGCTGCAGTAATAGCAATTGAATCACCTACAGCAACATTTCAGCTGAATGATTTTTCGATGCCAAACATTGTAAGTGCAGCTATTTTTGGCGATGGTGCAGCTTGTTGTCTTTTATCATCGTATGAAGAAGATAATGGCCCCGAAATATTGGACGAACAAATGTATCATTTTTATGATGCTGAACATATGATGGGATTTAAACTCACCAATACAGGTTTACAAATGGTATTGGATATTGAAGTTCCGGATACTATTGCATCACATTTTGAAGATATTATTCATCCTTTTTTACAAAAAAACAATTTAAAGATTAACGACATAGATCATATGATTTTCCATCCCGGTGGAAAAAAAATAGTTACAACTGTAGAATCACTTTTTTCCGGATTAGGAAAAAATATTGACGACACTAAAGAAGTTCTCAAACAATATGGCAATATGTCGAGCGCCACAGTTTTGTATGTTTTAGAAAGAATTATGGACGGAAACCCAAAGTCGGGAGAAAAAGGATTGATGCTTAGTTTTGGTCCAGGATTTTCGGCACAAGAGGTTTTATTGCAATGGTGATTATTAGAAAAAACTATTGAATTTGATTATTTGCATATAAAATTAGACACGGATTTTGCCGATTCGATATTGCGAAAACGCGGATAAAAACAGATTTTAAATAATTTCAAACCATTGAAATTTTATTTTAATTAAGAAAAAAAATCCGCTTTTATCCGCGTCTTTACAAAGTAAATCCGTTTTATCTGCGTTCAATTAAAAGCGGATTGTATGTGAACTATCTTTTTAAAAAATTATAATAACAACATATTTATTAGGGAATCAACCGGTTAAATAAAACAAAATATGAACTTAAAAAATATTTTAGCAAAGTTACCGTACAGCAAGCCCTTTTTATTTGTCGATGAATTGCTGCAAGTCGACGAAAATGGTGTAACAGGAACTTATACTTTTAATGAAGATCTTGATTTTTATAAAGGCCATTTTAAAGATAATCCTGTAACTCCGGGTGTGATTTTAACTGAAACCATGGCCCAGATTGGCATGGTTTGCCTGGGTATCTATTTACTCGGAAATGATTTTAATAAAGAGACTGTAATTGCATTTGCCTCAGCGGATATACATTTTTTAAAACCTGTATATCCTAACGAAAAAGTAACCGTAACTTCTCAAAAATCATTTTTCAGATTTGGTAAATTGAAATGCGATGTAATTATGAAAAACGAAGCCGGACAGGAAGTCTGTAAAGGTATTTTGGCCGGTATGATTACTAAGAAACTATGAGTAAACGAGTTGTAATAACAGGATTAGGTGTAGTGGCTCCCAATGGAGTTGGACTTCCCGAATTTACACATTCTATAAAAAACGGAGTCTCCGGAATTAGATATGATGCGCAATTGCAGGAATTGCAATTTTCTTGTCAGATCGCGGGTCAGCCACAAATATCAGACGAACTGAAATCAGAATGCTTTACAGAACTTGAATTAAGAGGTTTTAGCAGCACTGGTATTTTATATGGTGTTATCGCAGGTATAGAAGCCTGGAAAAATGCCGGATTATCAATAGAAAACAATGACGATCCTGATTGGGACAGCGGAACTATTTTTGGATCTGGCACATCCGGAATAGATAAATTTCGGGAATGCATTTATAAAATAGACGAATTACAAGTCCGAAGACTTGGCAGCACTGTAGTAGCACAAACGATGAACAGTGGTGTAAGCGCTTATCTTGGCGGTAAATTAGGACTCGGCAATCAAGTGACCACAAATTCATCAGCCTGTACAACTGGTACAGAAGCTATTTTAATGGCTTACGACCGTATACAATCCGGACAAGCGAAACGAATACTCGCCGGAAGCACTGGCGATAGCGGTCCTTATATTTGGGGCGGATTTGATGCTTTACGGGTTTGCAGCTCTAAATATAATGATAATCCAGAAAATGGCTCTCGTCCAATGAGCGCCTCCGCAGCAGGATTTGTACCTGGTAGTGGTGCCGGAGCATTAGTTATAGAAGATTTAGAAACTGCTCTGGAAAGAGGCGCCACCATTTATGCCGAAATATTAGGGGGAAATGTAAACTCTGGCGGACAGCGCGCAAACGGAAGTATGACAGCACCAAATAGTATTGCTGTACAACGATGTATTACAAGTGCCATTAATAATTCAGGTATTTCAGCAAATGATATTGATGCGATAAACGGTCATCTTACTGCCACTACAAAAGATAGTCTCGAAATCGAAAACTGGACTAAAGCACTAGGAAGAAGTGGTACTGATTTTCCATACATCAATTCTTTAAAAAGCATGACCGGACATTGTCTGAGTGCTGCCGGAAGCGTTGAAAGTATTGCTGCAGTTTTACAGCTTCATGAAGGTTTTATATTTGGCAACACCAATTGTGAAGATCTTCATCCGGAAATTACGGAACTTATTGATCCGTCAAAAGTTCCTTTAAAAACGATAAACATTAACCCTTCTATAATTGCCAAAGCAAGTTTTGGTTTTGGCGATGTTAACGCCTGTATCATCTTTAAAAAATTTCAAAAATAATCCTATGAACAAAGAAGAACTTATAGCTCAATTAAAAGTAATTATAAAACCGTACACAACAAATACTGAAGCTTATGATAATCTTACGGAAGGTACAGATTTCATTAATGATCTAAGTATCAATTCGGCTAATCTGGTAGATATTGTCCTTGATATCGAAGAAACTTTTAATATCGTAATTGATAATACGGACATGGAACGTATGCTTGATGTTAAAACCGCTGTAGAAATTATAGCAACTAAACTGGCAGCAAAATGATTGGCAATGATGTCATCGATATCATACAATCACGTCATGAAAGCAATTGGCAACGCAAAGGGTTCATACAAAAACTCTTTACTGCTAATGAGCAATTAATGATCTCAAATGCACCAGATCCCGAAATCATGGTCTGGTTGTTTTGGAGCATGAAAGAAGCAGCTTATAAAATTTACAATCGGCAAACAAAACGAAGAGAATATATTCCTAAAAAATTACTTTGTTCTGTAGTATCACAAGACAACGATTATATTATTGGAAAAGTGAATTGTGCCCAAAATATCTATCATACAAAAACAATTCTCTCACAAGAAAGTATCCATACTTTAGCAGTTAATTATTTAGACGACTTGAAGAATGTTATTGAGATTGAAAACAAAGGCATTTTTAAAGACAATAATGGTATTCCATACTTATACAATTTTCTATCTAATACATTTCAGGATGTTTCTATCAGTCATCACGGCAGGTTTGAAAAAGTGGTAACATTAGATATTTGAGTTATACCTTTTTTGTGACAAAAAGTTAAGACTGTGTAACTTGAACCTCAAGAAGACATTCAACCCTTAAAAGCTTAACAATAGAAAGAATTTCAAAATCAGTTTCCTTATTTATTCAAAAAAAACATAGAGAATAGAAGTGATTATATAAAAAGAAGAATTGTTTTAAAAAATTGATGAGCTTGTTGCTGATTTATATTTTGAATTTTATAATTTTCAAATTTCTCTTGAGATTTTGAAGTGTTTTTTAGATAGAGTTTTAAATCTCTTATAGATGCACTTCTGGTTTTATAGCCGTCGAGTATTATTAGGTCGTTAATTTCTTCTAAAAAAGAAATATTGCTATGCAATTTTTCATCAAAAAGGCATACCAAAACATTCTTGCTTTTTTTTTCTAGTTTTAAAAATTCAATCAATTCTAATTTATTATACACTACAAATACAAAAGCATTAAAATCTTTTTTTTCAATTTGATCGGCTTTTAAAAATGAGCACTCACTGAATTTAAATTCATTGATAAGATCCTTTTTAAACATTTCTAAAAACAATCCTTTATCATCAAATACTAAGACTTTTTCCTTTTCCATCACTTATTTTTTGGAAGAAATTAATTTTTAAAATAAGTGTAAAAGTATCTTGATGTAGGTTTATCTCATACCTTAATAAGGTATAAAAACCACATAATAAGGTTTTTGTCCGAAATAATTGATATTATAAAATCATTTGAATCAATACACAATTCGTTAAAAAAATTAAGACCGCAAAAGCGGTCTTAATAGTACAAAAATGCATCAGACAGTTTCAAATAATGAAACTATCTTCGCCATTTTCATCTTCCAAAAATTATAAAAACCTTAATATTTTATAAAGTTAAATCGATCAACAAACATAAGCCCAATTAAAGGGATAGGCTTTCTTTTTTGGTTAATAGCGTTTATAATTCCAAAAATCAAAACAATTATTGTTACAACACTCAATATTGTAAATAAAGTTGAAAATAAAGGATCAACTGGAATTATTGGAATGAAAATAACTCCTAGTATAGCACCAAAAACACCCAATCCAAAAGATTGTTTTAGATGATATTGTGCAAATGAAGATCGTCCGCCATTGTGATAAACAACAAAAGATATTACCCATCCTATGATAGTGAGGTAACTAATAATTGAAATAGTTTTTCTGTTCATTTTGTATTTGTTTGGGATTAGTTTTTATTCTACTTCTTAAATTAATGGTTGCTTTGTATTTACATTGCTGTGATAATAAACTCACTTCGTCTATTCATTTGATGTTGTTCATCGCTACAAATAACACCATCAGAACATTGATTTATAAGTTGGCTTTCGCCATAACCTTTACTTGTTAACCTGTTTGGCGAAATACCATTTTTTATTAGCCATTTCATCGTCGAATCTGCCCTTCTTTCTGATAATTGCATGTTGTATGCAGCGGTTTGACGACTATCGGTGTGAGAACGGATAGCTAGTTTCAGAGTAGGATGTTGATTTAATACGTCTAATATTTTTTCTAAATCTAATGCTGCTTCAGGACGAATATTTGATTTGTCTAAATCAAAATATATCATTTTGATACCAAAACATTTTCCTAAATCATCTCCTATAGCGACTTGACAAGAAGTTTTATCCAGAGTAATTGGCAAATTAGTTTTACCATTTTGAGAGCTAATAGTTATGCTTACTTCTTTTGTTTCATACTCCTTTTTTTCGGCTCTTACATGATAAACTTTACCACATTCTACAGCAAAAAAGTAAAATCCTTTTTGATCTGAAATGGTAGTATTTATTAAAATATGCTGGCTATCATATAAAGAAACTTTTGTTTCAGGTAGTATAATTCCGATTTGACTATCAGAAACAATACCGCTTAATTCCTGGACACATCTTAGTTTTTTGGTTTCTAAGAATTTATAAATATCATCAGAACCAAGACCTCCTTCTTTATTAGATGAAAAAAAACCTCTTCGTGATTTAGTATCTATTACATAAGCAAAATCATCGTTTGGAGAATTAATATCGGCTCCAACGTTTTGAATATTGCTTACACCATTTTGATCTATTTCTCCAACAAAAACATCTAAACCACCAAGTCCGGGATGTCCATCTGAAGCAAAGTATATTTCATTATCATCGGTTACATACGGAAATGTTTCTTTTCCTTCTGTATTAATTGTCGGTCCTAAATTTTCCGGAGTACCATATCCGCCATTGTTATTGATACTTACTTTATAGATATCTGATTGTCCGATTGTACCCGGCATATCTGATGCAAAATACAAGGTTTTTTCATCGGCACTCAAAGCCGGATGCGCCGTGCTGTAAGTGTCACTATTAAATGGAAGTTCAATTATATTAGTCCATTTATCATTTTCGAAAGATGCTTTATAAATTTTAATTAAAGTAGTTTTATTTCCATCCTTACCTTTTTTACCATCAATGTAATTGTTTCTTGTAAAATAAACGGTTTTCCCATCTTTTGTGAATACGGGTGTAGACTCGTTAAATTTAGAATTGATTTTTGATTTGATTTTTTGAACTGCATTTGGATTAAAATTCTCATCGATATCAGATTGATAAAGATTTGTAAAATGCTCACCTGTCCACTTGTGCTTGCGTTGTCCAAAATTACCTGTATCTCTCGCTGAAGTAAAGACTATTTTATTGAGATAAAATGCTGTTCCATAATCAGAATATTTACTGTTTATTCCTGCATCTTCAATTTTATAACGTCCTGAATTTGCTTTAATTTCTGCCAGATAATCTTTATTAGCTTGATAAAGTTTTCCTCTGGAATCATTTTTTGTTTTCTGATTAAATAAATCCAAAATCTGATTTGCCTTTACTAAATCGCCGGATGACTTTAGTGATTGCGCATATCGATAGTAATATTCCGGTTCAACTTCGCTGTTCATGGCAAATAACTCGCCGTACCACTTAGCTGCTTTGTCAAACTCAGAATTGAAATAAAAAGAATTTGCCAGTTTCTTAAACATGTCTGCAGATTTATATCCTTTCTCAGCAATACGTTCGTAGGTTTTTATGGCGTCGATATAAGCATAATCATCGTATTTTTTATCTGCAGAAGCCGTTTTGTTCTGCGAATAACTGTTTAATGAAATACTTACTATCGTTATGCAAAGCAATATATAATTTTTCATAATCCTTATTTTAGAAGAAACGTGGAGTTGTAATTTTGCCATTGTTTTTAAAGAATTCATAACGAAGGAAAATCTCATATGATCCTGAATTATAATGACTTAAGTTTGTAGTTTCATGGTCATAACCATATCCTATATAAAGACCATCTGTGACCTGAAAACCAACTGTCGCACTTAATGCGGCACTCCAACGGTAGGAAACTCCAACAACAAATTTATCGTTGAACATAAAATTAGCGGAAGCATCTACCTGCAATGGCGCTCCTTCGACCATTTTGGCAAGTAAAGCGGGTTTAAACTTAATGTATTGGTAATGGTCTAAATCGAATACATAGCCTGCAATTAAGTAATAATTAATTTTATCCTTATAAATCGCTATATCGTTATCATCATAGCGATTGGTTTCAATGAAATTTGGAATAGATAATCCGATATAAGCTTTATCAGAATGCCAGTATACCCCAGCTCCTATATTTGGAGAAAATTTATTATTTAAATCCTGAAACTGAGGATCTCCCTGGTCTTCGGGATTTAATTTATTGATATCTAAATTGAATAAATTTGCTGTTCCTTTAATACCAAATGAAAGTTTAAAATTTGCAGAAGTTTGTATCGTATAAGAAAGATCTGCCGATAAATTATTTTCATTTATCGGACCGATTTTATCGTTCACTAATGAAACTCCTACACCTAAATTGCTGTTATTTATTGGTGTATTAACCGAAAAACTGCTGGTTTCCGGCGCTCCTTCAAGTCCAACCCATTGTGTTCTGTATAAACCAAAAACACTCAAAGCACCTCTCGATCCTGCATAAGCCGGATTGATATTTATCGTATTGTACATATATTGGGTAAACTGAGAATCTTGTTGCGCCGAACACAGAAACCCAGTAAATAGAACAGCCAATGTTAAAAGTTTTATTCTCATTTTTTTATTTTTAATAATTTACAACGATCCGTTCAGATACTTTTAAGGATACATCCTGCGTACTTTGGCGTTTTATAATTATTTGTTGAAATTTTATTTCTTCAGGAGATTAATCTCGGGTTAAATACAGATACCCTGATTTTTTTATTGTTTGCGTATTAGGACCTGAATACCTGAAATTTAAAATGTAAAAATAAGTTCCTGTAGGCAGCATTTTATCTTTTGAAACCGTCACACGGCCTTCAGAAAATCCTCTAAAAACATTTCCATTAGAATCATAATTATCGGTTTCAAAAACTTTTACTCCCCAGCGATTATAGATTTCTACCGTATTATCTGCTGAACACTCTGATAAACCACCAATTTTGAAATAATCATTTTTATTGTCTCCATTTGGAGATACAGCATTGTAAATTGTCAGGGTTGAACATGGCAATACAATTCCATCATCAACTCTTGCTGTTGTAAAAACACTATATCCTGAAACATTTACAGGCGTAGTAACAGTTTTTTTATCACTATCTACTACACCGCCTTCATCGATCCACTGTTTTTTTACCTCATCCCAGCGAACAATATGTATCGAACTTTGCGGTGATACCAATACATTTGAAGGTGTAGTTGATGTTTCATCCCAGCTTAATGTCAACATTACATCAGAATTTCCGGCAGTTTTATCTAAAGTCCAATATTCCTGATTGTTTATTAAATCTATTTCAGATGATTTACTATTATGCTGATATAATGAATTCGAATTTTCATAAAAATATTTTCCTGTGAAACTGCTTAATACTTCGTCTGGCGCTGAAATCCCTGCAAATCGGTATTTATTTTTATCTCCAATTGGATAAATAAAAGCAGCATTTCCATTTTTTCTTACTTTTCCGTCTACAAAACTATTATCGCTAACATTGATAGCTTCTGCTTCTTTTTCAAAAACTAATAATCCTCCGTAATTATCATTGTCAATAATTCCTTGCTGAAAATCTGATGTACCGGAAATATTTACTTCATTAGATAAATGAAATGCAGGCTGAAGGTTACTATTTTTAAATTCGGCATTGTACCATTCTATAGGTGCAGAACCTGAAATTTCCTGATATCCGGATAGACCTCTCATTCTGGTAATTCCTTTGGTTGTACCTGAAGAAAAAGTAACCAGACCATCATTATTAAAATGACTGTAAACAAAAAAATCTCCGTCATTAAACAAATTACCACTGTCTTTATTATCCATAGCCCCTACAGTAGACATTACGGTACCTTCCGTAATATATAAATCACCTGTATTGACTGTTTGTGCAGTTAATACACCGCTGAGAATCAGAAATAGGGTTAAAAGAATATTTTGTTTTTTTGATTTCATATGTTTTTATTTTTTCGCTGATTATTGCAGCTTATCTTTTAAGATGAAATGTCTAAAGAATGTCTTTTAATATTTAATGTTAATCTTTGCAGGCATCATTGGATTAGTAATTACCTGACATTTCTTTACATCAACAGAAATCATTGCTATGCCTGAGCGGTACGCCTCATCACCATAAGGTTGAAAAGTCCCTGAGGGATATGTTTTACCTTTTATATTATATGGAATTTCCGCTTTTCCAATAAATCCCAATGCAGGTTTGAATGTTACAAGTCCGCTAGTTGAATTGTAGCTAAAAGTTCCCTGACTATTAGTAACCAAAAAAGGATCGCTTGCCGTGGTTCCGTCACTATTTAGAAATCTAAACTGACTGAAATCAATATTACTTGATGATGCAGTTGGAGTCCCGTAAGTTGGTCCGCTATAAGCAACATCATTAGCATACGGATTTATATCTACAGTATTGTTTTTACAAATGATTGCGTTATCTTGTACAGCTTCGGCTGCATAAGGTAAAGCCACCTGTAAGCCCCATATTTTATGTACATCATTCAAACCACCCGTCGAAGCTCCAAAACCAATTTTAAAACTCTCTGGAATAACCGTATTTAAAGTATGAGTTGTTTCTGCGCCTTCGCTCACAGAAGTATTAAAATCTGTTGTCGCCGGATTTGAGTTTTCAGTATAAACCACAGAAGGCTGATACCAATACTTATCGATTATTGTAGTTACTATATTTTGATGTTGTATTTTCACAGTGACATTGTAACCTCCCAGTGCATTTGGTATCAATTCAATAAAGGCCTTACGATAGGCTGCATTAGTGGGGTCTACAGTATATGCCCCCGATCGAAGATTGAAATTATCAGCAATACCATTATTATAAGTATATCCTCCTAAGGCTGTAATTGTCGCACCACCATTTGCAGTTGTCGAAGTGGTAAGTGTACTTTGTGTCTTAAGAACCGGATATCCTGAAAAACCAGCTGCTTTACCATTTGAATCTAAAAAACCTCCTCTTGCTCCTCTTAAAGTGATGTGACTAGATCCTGAATTTGCCCATCCCCCAGAAGGTGAAGCAACCCCATTAACTCTGGCATCACCTTGAAAAGGATCTGCCTTAAAATTACCATAAGCATCTAATGCAATACCTAAATATGCACCGGAAAGCCCCTCTTTTCTAAGAGTTGAATAGGTATTATTAGCTCTTAAATAAGAGTATCCCATTCCGCGACCTTTAGCTCCAATAACTGGAGTTACGGCTGCATCGAATAAAAAAACACTTATTCCATCTGCACCAGTTCCGCCATAAATAGCGTACTCAAATGAAATTTTAATCCCTACTGAACTATTAAACTTTTTGTTATTTATAATTATAGCTCCAAACTGACTATTTGCAGCGGGTGTTAACTCTAATCCAGTTGTTGTAAATACAGCAGCATTTGTTCCTGCACCTGTAGGTAATATTACTTCTGAAGGTTGAGTGCCGGAAGTAAAGCTTTGATTGTAAGGAAAATCCCCGTATAACTGAGCGTTTACTGTCTGAGTGATTACAAGAAGCAAAAAAACAATAAGTTTCATGTAGCCTCTAAAGAATATCTTTTTCATATTATTGTCTCTAAAAAGCATTAGTCTCTTACTTTAAATACAATATTCATAAAAGTAGCTTCTGTAGGAACAGCGGTAGATTTCACAGTATAAGAAATAATTCCTGATGCTGATACAGTAACTGTATTGAATACATTTGTATCAAAATAAGTCACAAAATAATCTAAATCTGCCGCAGCTAATACTGGTAATGATGAAGACGAATTACTTCGGGCTTGACCAGATGAAGCACTAAAGCCAAATTGTTGGGTATAAAAAGTATAAATATTTAATGTTTGTGTTCCGGATAATACTACTCCGGATGCATTATGTGTTGGCACAACAACTGATGGTGCGTAGAAAAATTTAGGCATTGCTGCTTTAACTTGTTTCAAAACACCTGTTGAAGGATCTGCAACTACAATACGGTCTGCTGTTGATGTATAAGTACTACCATTAAAAATATTAGTATTATTACCCGTTTGTAATCCCGCTACTGCCAATGTGTTTGTAGCTGTAGTAGTAACTGTAGTTGGTTTAATTAATGCCCCTCCTAATTGTATATTGCCATTTGTAGTGGTTAAACCATTATCTGCTGTTATTGCATTTGTTATTGCGGGTGCTAAATCTAGAGCTGTACCCGAAATTCCATTTACAGTTGTTGTTAATTTAGTGCCAGTTAATGTATTTGCAACTGTATTGACTGCCGGTGCGGTAACAATTACTCCGTTTACAACTGAAGTTATTGTGTTGACTGGATTTGATAAAGTATGTGTTGTTGCGGGTATTACAGCATTTACAACATAAGGACTTGCTACTGTACCAGAACCAGTTATCGAAATGTTATTCCCTGCAGTTGTTACGCCACCTTGACCTGCCGAACCTTGAGGTCCGGTATTTCCTTGAGGACCTGTTTGACCTGTTAAACCAATTGGACCTTGAGCTCCCGTATTTCCTTGAGAACCTGTTGGACCTGTTAAACCAATTGGACCTTGAGCACCCGTATCTCCTTGAGAACCTGTTGGACCTGTCAAACCAATTGGACCTTGAGCTCCCGTATTTCCTTGAGAACCTGTTGGTCCTGTTAAACCGATTGGTCCTTGAGGGCCAGTATTTCCTTGAGAGCCAGTTGGACCTGTTAAACCAATTGGGCCTTGAGCTCCGGTATTTCCTTGTGGACCAGTTGGACCTGTTAAACCGATTGGTCCTTGAGCTCCGGTTTCACCTTTTACTCCAGCAACTCCTTGCGGACCCGTTAAATTTGAAGTTGTGAAAGTTGATCCGTCTGTATAAACGATTGTGAAAGTTCCGTTACCGTTATCAGTTGTGCTTGTAATTCCTTTTCCGTCAGCTCCGTTTGTTCCTGCTAATCCAGTTTCTCCTTTTAGAGCTGCCAAATATTCTGTAATCGTAGCTGTTGTATTGTTGGTAGTTTCTTTCCAGATTTCAAATGCTGATTTTCCATCAACTCCATTCGTTCCGTTTGTTCCATTTGTTCCGGAAATTCCTTGTGGACCCGTTAAATTTGAAGTTGTAAAAGTTGATCCGTCTGTATAAACGATTGTGAAAGTTCCGTTTCCGTTATCAGTTGTGCTGGTGATTCCTTTTCCGTCGGCTCCGTTTGTTCCGTTCATTCCTGCCAATCCAGTTTCTCCTTTTAGAGCTGCCAAATATTCTGTAATCGTAGCAGTTATATTATTGGTAGTTTCTTTCCAGATTTCAAATGCTGATTTTCCGTCAACTCCATTGGTCCCGTTTGTTCCATTTGTTCCGTTTGTTCCGGCAATTCCTTGTGGACCTGTTAAATTTGAAGTTGTGAAAGTTGATCCGTCAGTATAAACGATTGTGAAAGTTCCGTTGCCGTTATCAGTTGTGCTTGTGATTCCTTTTCCATCGACCCCGTTTGTTCCGTTTGTTCCCGCTGAACCAGTTTCTCCTCTCGCTCCAGCAATTCCTTGTGGACCTGTTAAATTTGAAGTTGTGAAAGTTGATCCGTCAGTATAAACGATTGTGAAAGTTCCGTTGCCGTTATCAATTGTGCTTGTGATTCCTTTTCCATCAGCTCCGCTTGTTCCATTTGTTCCTGCTGAACCAGTTTCTCCTTTTGCTCCAGCAACTCCTTGTGGTCCTATTAAATTTGAAGTTGTAAAAGTTGATCCGTCGGTATAAACGATTGTGAAAGTTCCGTTGCCGTTATCAGTTGTACTTGTAATCCCTTTTCCGTTTGTTCCGTTTGTTCCATTTGTTCCTGCTAATCCAGTTTCTCCTTTTGCTCCAGCAACTCCTTGCGGGCCAGTTAAATTTGAAGTTGTAAAAGTTGATCCGTCTGTATAAACGATTGTGAAAGTTCCGTTGCCGTTATCAGTGGTGCTTGTAATTCCTTTTCCATCAGCTCCGTTTGTTCCATTTGTTCCTGCTAATCCAGTTTCTCCTTTTAGAGCTGCCAAGTATTCTGTAATCGTAGCAGTTGTATTATTGGTAGTTTCTTTCCAGATTTCAAATGCTGATTTTCCATCAACTCCATTGGTTCCGTTTGTTCCGGCAATTCCTTGTGGACCTGTTAAATTTGAAGTCGTGAAAGTTGATCCGTCTGTATAAACGATTGTGAAAGTTCCGTTGCCGTTATCAGTTGTGCTTGCGATTCCTTTTCCATCAGCTCCATTTGTTCCGTTTGTTCCTGCTAATCCAGTTTCTCCTTTTAGAGCTGCCAAGTATTCTGTAATCATAGCAGTTGTATTATTGGTAGTTTCTTTCCAGATTTCAAATGCTGATTTTCCGTCAACTCCATTGGTTCCGTTTGTTCCAGCTAATCCAGTTTCTCCTTTTAAGGCTGCCAAATATTCTGTAATCGTAGCAGTTGTATTATTGGTAGTTTCTTTCCAGATTTCAAATGCTGATTTTCCGTCAACTCCATTGGTTCCGTTTGTCCCATTTGTCCCGAAAATTCCTTGCGGACCTGTTAAATTTGAAGTTGTAAAAGTTGATCCGTCGGTATAAACGATTGTGAAAGTTCCGTTACCGTTATCAGTTGTGCTTGTGATTCCTTTTCCGTTTGTTCCATTTGTTCCGTTCGTTCCTGCTAATCCAGTTTCTCCTTTTGATCCAGCAATTCCTTGTGGGCCAGTTAAATTTGAAGTTGTGAAAGTTGATCCGTCAGTATAAACGATTGTAAAAGTCCCGTTACCGTTATCAGTTGTGCTTGTGATTCCTTTTCCTTCGGCTCCATTTGTTCCATTTGTTCCGGCAATTCCTTGCGGACCTCTTAAATCAGAAGTTGTGAAAGTTGATCCGTCAGTATAAACAATTGTGAAAGTTCCGTTTCCGTTATCAGTGGTGCTTGTAATTCCTTTTCCATCAACTCCGTTTGTTCCATTCGTTCCTGCTAGTCCAGTTTCTCCTTTTAGAGCAGCTAAATATTCTGTAATCGTAGCAGTTGTATTATTGGTAGTTTCTTTCCAGATTTCAAATGCCGATTTTCCATCAACACCATTGATTCCATTCGTTCCATTAGTTCCGTTTGTTCCGGCAATTCCCTGTGGACCAGTTAAATTTGAAGTTGTGAAAGTTGATCCATCTGTATAAACGATTGTGAAAGTTCCGTTGCCGTTATCAGTTGTGCTTGTGATTCCTTTTCCGTCGGCTCCGTTTGTTCCGTTCGTTCCCGCTAATCCGGTTTCTCCTTTTAGAGCTCCCAAATATTCTGTAATTGTAGCAGTTGTATTGTTGGTAGTTTCTTTCCAGATTTCAAATGCTGATTTTCCGTCAGTTCCATTAGTTCCAGCAATTCCTTGTGGACCTTGTAAACCTGACGCCAAATTGATCGTTACCGGTATCCCTTTTTCATTTGTATAGGTAATGGTACCGTTATTATTATCTACTAAACTTGTGATTGTTTCTGTTCCTACCGCACCCATTCGGTGCCATTTATCTTCGTACCAATAATAATAACCAGGTGTAATATCATTAATCGTTTTGGTATTAAAAACCAAAAGACTATTCACATTTCCTCCACTAATAGTTACTTTATCTACTGTACTAGTTAAAGAAACCCTTGGTATAAGTACACCTTTATTAGTCGCCGAAACATCAAGCTGACTTGATGCATTAGGCATTGATGTTCCAACACCTACCTGCGCATGACTCCAAAACCCAAATCCTATTAAAAGGAACAATAAGTAGTATTTTTTCATAAAAAAGTTTTAAAAACAATTAATTGTAATAACGATTAGTTCAATTTTGAAAATTTTAGAAAGCAATTCATCTTTCAATTCTTCAGAACATTGTCTGCTAAGTTTTTTTTAGAATTGGGGATTCTTAAAAAAGCATTTTAACTCTTATCATTAATCGATTTTGCAAATGTAAATTGCTTAAAACCAAAACCCTGTAGAACACTCAACAGGCATCTGTAGAACTTTTTCTACAAAACAACTTTCTTAAAAAAATCTCTTACTTACAAAAAATGATAAATCAATATTGTTTTAAAAAAACTTTCGCTCTTTTAAAACAATATCGATTCATGCCGCTTCTATTTTCTAAGAGCAGATTTTAAAAAGTCATTAAATTTTTCAGGTATCCCTTAATACACTAAGGAAAAAAGATTGACAGCACTTTTAAACAAACTGTCGCAAAAACAAATAATCAGCCTTATTTAGGTATAAGATTATTTTTTAAACCGCCACATCATATGAAACACAGATCATTTTAATTGATTGTCTGGATCTATCTTCGATTAAAGCACTCGGCGCTTTCTTTTTTAGGGATTCTATTCCTTTATCGCGCGAAAACCTGTCTTTAAACATTTTGCTAACTCCAATAATTTTTCCATTAAATGCTTTTAAATTAAAATAGGTTTCATTGTTTAAAGACGTCTTTCGGAAGAATTTAATATTGTCCTGCGAATTACGTTTTACAGATTCAATTCCTTTTAAACACATTAATTTTCTTGTATATTCTCCACTTCTCAAAATTACTTTTCCTTTTTTGTCTATAAAATCAAATTGAAACTCTCCATTTGTGTTTTTACTAATTACAAATTTTTCCATTTTAAAATTAATTTATTGTGTAAGTTGATATTAAATTTAGGTCGTGCTCACCACACTAATCATTAAAAATGATCTTAAACATTGTTCCTTTTCCTACCTGGCTCTCAACAGTTACTGTTCCGTTCATGGATTCTATTTGGTTTTTTGTTATGTACAAACCAATTCCGTTTGCCTCTTCATGTTTATGAAATGTCTTGTACATACCAAATAATAAATGCCCATATTTTTCAAGATCAATCCCTAAACCATTATCTTTTACGGTCAATACTTTTTTTCCGTTTTCGCGAAAAAAATTAAACTCAATTATTAAAAATTTCTTGGGATTAGCATATTTAATTGCGTTTGTACACAAATTTTGCAGCACACTTTCAAGATATGCGGGATTAAAATTAATAGTAGCTTCCATCGGGATATTATTAATAATAGTGGCATTATTTCTATGACTATATGCGCTTACTATGTTGAGAACTCTTGTTAGATATTCGTTTAAATTCAAAGGTTCGACTTTAATAGCAGCGTCATTTTCGATATTAACTATTTGCGATAAATCTTCAATTGTTTTGTTTAAATCATTCGAAACTGTACGCAGATATTTCATTGTTTCTCGTTTTTCAGCAAAATTCTCTTCTAAATCAATCATGTCCAGAAGTAATTTAAAATTCCCTGCATGCGAGTTTAAATTATGAGAAACGATGTGAGAAAAATTCAAGAGTCTGTTATTTTTTTCATTATAATACTCCATCTTTTTCATGAGTTCCAACTCTTTTTCTTTTTGAGACGAAACATCAGTATGGGTTCCAATTACCTTTAATACTTGTCCATTTGCATCGCGCTCTACTACTTTTCCACGATTAAGAACCCATTTATATTTATTGTTTGATGTTAAGACACGATGAAAGTTTTCATAAAAAGAAGTTTTCTTTTCAAAATGGTCATCAAGAACTTTATGGTATTTTTCCAGATCATCCGGGTGTATAATTTCTTCCCAATGCTCCGGAGATTTAAAAACATGAGAACTATCCTGTTCTAGTATTTTTAAAGATTGTGGTGAATAATAAACTGTATTTGCTTTCAAATCCCAATCCCAAATGCCTGAATTTGAAGTTTCCAGAGCAAACCTAAAACGCTCTTCTGATATTTTAACTTTTAATTCCTGAGCTTTTAAATCTGATATATCGGTGATTCTTCCGTAGAGTGACGTACTTCCGTCGCTGTTTGCTTCTCTTTTTGATGTAACCTTAAACCAGCATAATCCCTTTGTAGGCAAGTCTGCTTTAAAAATTACATTCCAGTTTTTACCTTTCTTAATTGAATCAATTAAAGATTCTTTGACTATTTTTTTATCGTCCTCATCAATACGATCGTAAACAGAAAATACTGTATTGGTGAACATTTCATCAGATACAATTTCGAACATTTCAAAGGTCGCATCATTTATAAAAGGCACATCGTAATCATTATTTGCTGAAATGGTAAATACAAAAAGTGCATCCTGAATTTCATCAAATAATTTAGATTTTAATATAGTCGTGGTTTTGTTTTTCTTAGTTTTATAAAAATCGAAATCCATATTTTTAATTTTAATAACATTCCTATTTTTTTGATATATGACTCATCAAAATCTGACCCCAATATTTTTATAATCTATGGTTTTACTGCTTTGAATATTAAGTATTGTCTCTTGAAAATAAGTGTTTATCTGATTTAATATTTCTGATCTGATTTTGGTAGTGTCTAATAAAAAAATATCTTTCAAATCGTTTAAAATTTCTAATATTCTTTTATTGAAAGTACAAACCACAAGAGGAATTCCTTTTCCATAGACCTTCAGGAAATCGAGTAAATCTTCTTCGGTATAAATCACAAATACGATTACCGAATAAACATTTAATTCAACATTTAAGGATCTAAATTTTTTACATACATCAAACGACAACACTTGCTGAAATTTGTATTTTAGATATTTTGAAAAGCATTTTTGATTGCCGTATATAAGTACCCGTTTTTTCATCTTCTTTTCTTTATATTTTCAATCCGTTTTTTTTTTTATCCACTAACAGAATGATAAAAAGGAGAGATTTCAAGGCGTATAAAAAACTAATAATAACTAATTTACAATCAAACATTCTCTCTCCTATTTTACTTTTTGCCCAATCAAATTCTTTATTGTTTATAACTAATAAATTTGCTGATCAGACGGCTCAAAATCCAAAACTAAATGCTCCCCATTGCATCAAAATCCAAAAAACAAAACAAAGCCGTCTGAGGCAAAAAAATACTTTTAAAACAACTAAATCAGAAAAAAAGATTCTTAAAAAAAGCGTATTCAATTTAGCTTTTCATAACATCTATATTAACTTTAGCTTGCTGGCATTACAAAAGTACTCCCAATAAAAACAATGCTTTATAGAATAAAAGACGACTTGCTGTAGAATTATTTCTACAAAGAATCTAAACCAAATCTGCTGAGTTGATTGCAAAAAAAAACAGGAATCTATAAATCCCTGTTTTCTAGTATAAAAAAAGTGCTTTGAAATGTTTTAAAACAACATCCAGATTTAAACTAAATTATTCATCATAATAAAGCTGAAAAAATTTAATCAAATCGGCTAAATTATCAATCTCTAATTTTTCAAAAATCCTGTTTTTATAAGTGCTGATTGTAGTTTTCTTTAAGTTTAATAATTCGAGTATTTCCAGATTTCCATATCCTTTAATTAACAACTGCGCGACCTCGATTTCTCTATTTGATAACAGGTCTAACGGATTGGTAGGTTTTTTTGAAATATAGGAATCCAAAATTCTGTCCTTAACATTCTGCGTAATATACTTTCCGGATGAAATCATTGAATTGATCGCTTTTTTCATTTCATCTTCTGTGGTTTCCTTATTTAAATAACCGGATGCCCCGGCATTCAAATATCGCATGGCATAGATATTTTCATCATAAGCAGAAAATATCAAAATTTTAAGATCGGGCTGAATTGCCTTAATTTCACCCAAAACATTTATACTGTTTCCGTCCGGAAAATTTACATCTAAAATTAATAAATCAAATTTAACTTCTTTCAATAATTTAAAAGTGTCTTTAAAATTTCCAGCCATATAAATATTTGCATTCAAAAACAGTTCTTTTATAATTAAAGAAACTCCTTGTCTAACCACACTATGGTCGTCAACAATTAAAAAACTATAGCTATTTGATGACTTCATTCGTATTTAAATAAATTAAAATTGTTTGTGAATCTGTTATTTAACTTATTTCCCTTTTTTTTATTGGAATTCTATTGCATTTTAAGCCCGGTTTAAAATCAAATTAAAAGCAACCTTTGTGCCATTTCCTTCCTTACTCTCGACATTAATCTGACCGCCAAACAGCTCCACGATTTCCTTACAAAGATTTAATCCTAAACCAACGCCCAAATCATTCACTTTTCCTGAAACTTCTCCCTGGTAATACAGCTCAAATATATTTTTTAAATCATTTTTAGAAATTCCAATTCCGTTATCCTGAATTTCTACTTTTAAATTTAATTGGCGTTCACCCACTTTTTCATGAGCAATAGAAACTGATATGAGTCCGTCTTTAGTAAATTTATTGGCATTCCCAATGATGTTATAAAAAAGCTGATGAATTTTTGCAGCATCAGAATTCACTTCAATATCATCTACTAACGTAGAATTAATTTTTATCTTGTTCCCTTTACTTTCTACCAGTGAACCTATTGAAGAAACAATCTGATTTGTTTCACTTTTTAATTCAAATTTTTTGTTTTTTAATTTAGGTGATCGGTTCTCATCTTTAGAATATTCTAAAATCTGGCTGGACAAAAGTAACAGCGAGTTTGTGGTAAACTGAATTGATTTAAACGTTTCTTTTATTTCCGGATCTTTTATAGATGAGCTTATCATTTTACTATAAATCGAAATGATACTTAAGGGTGATCTAATTTCATGACTTATCATACCCATAATTCTATTTTTGAAATTCAGACTTTGTTTAATCTGATTTTGTGCAACAACCAGTCTTTTTTCATATTCAAAAGCCATTCTTGTGAAACTAAAAATTATGATTGAGATAATAAACATCAGTATAATTAGTATGGCAATCGTATAACTTTTTGTTGCTTTACTTGTGTTATATCTATCCTGTAACTGTGCCTGAGTATTATCCTGAAGCGTACTTAACGATTTATTATAATTGGGTATAATCGATGCTTGTAAATTCAGCAATTTGTTATTAAGCTCTGTTAATTTTAAATCCTGTTCTCTTAAATTTGAAAATGATTTTTTTAATGTTTTAAACTGGTTTTCGTAGAATTTATTGGTCGTGTTAAACACATTTGCAATCTGATCTTCGATACTTCCGGAAACTATTTTATCGTTATATTTCATTGTAACAGTAATATGTAATTGTTCTTTTTGAACATTCATTTTTCCTGCCAATGCATCTCCTAATCTCGAAAACAATCCTTTTTTAGACACACTATCTACTTTTATATATGAATCTGTTTTTATGCTGTCTAAAATCTTCTTGTATTCAAATTTATTAAGTTTAAATTCTTTTGAAGCATCATTTTTATCCGGATTAATTTGTGTCTCTATTATAGAATCTATATCTGATTTTAATTGCAAAATATTGGATTCTGATTCGTACTTGTCTTTCAGAATTTTTACAAACTCTTTATTATCCTTCGTAATTGAACTCAAACTATCTATTAAATGACTTATTTCACTTAAGGAAGCATTATACTTATTTAACGAAGCTTGGTCTTTATTACTTAGGTAAGTATTAAAATTTTTCTGAGACTCAATAAACGAGTTATTTATTTTTCCTGTAAAGTTTGAGATTTTATTCACTGAATTCATCGAATCCAGTGCTTTAGACATTTCAGTTTCATTTACTGAATCATTGTACCAAATAATTACTGCGATTATCTGCAATACAATAACACATGCCAATAAACTATAATGAATTATTTTGCGCTGCTTGAATTTTAGTTTTAAAAAACTAAATGTCTTATTCATAAAATGTTTTCTAATCAAAATCTTATATTTTAAATGATAAAAAATAATGAGTTAAGAAAAAATAATCAACCCATTAAATTGATTTAAATAGGTATTATGTAGTCGTATATTAAATGATGCACTACACTTATATAAATATCATTTTTGAGATATCAAACTAGAATTATCTAATTACAATCTTAAGGCGAAAGAGTTTTTATTGTTTTTAGAGATGAATGGAGCTTAAAGAAAAAAACAAAGCAAATTCCAGTAAAATCAATATTAACCAGATCGACAACAAATATTTAAAAGAGATTTGGGGAGTCTTTTATTGAATAAATATGCCTAAAACAATTTACATATTTTAATTTATAATTCGAATATATTTTTAATTTTATTTTTTAACGAACCGCGAAAATACTCTCCATAATTAATATTCCGTGTAGAACAATCTAAAAAAATATGTAGAACTTGTTCTACATGTTTTCTCTTCTTATAAATATCTCTTTTTGAATACAGTTTTCACTTGTACTTTTTACAATTGAATTACAAAAATCAGCTTTTATTTTAAAACACACTAACAAATCGTGCAATATAAAATTTTAACATTTTTCAAAACGATTTTATAACACATTAATTAACAATATTTTGCTTCTCAATTTTAGCATTTATAAACTTCAATTTACAGGCTAAATTTCCTTTCTAAATTACTTCCCATTTTTTTGAGGAATCATTGCCTTTTAGTTTTGCCAAAAATTTTAAAATTAAAGAAAATGAAAAAATTCATAATTACATTAGCTTTTGCTTCAGCATTAACAACTGTAAATGCACAGGTAAAAAATGAAAAAAACACAAAAACTGAATTTAATAAATGGTCTATTGAATTAGGCGGTGGTGTAAACAAACCACAACGACCAATGACTTCTGGTTATTTTACCTCGACACCAAGTCCATATGTTGTAGATTTAGGAGCCAGATATATGTTTAACAACAAATTTGGTTTGAAAGCTGACTTTGGTTACAACAGTTTTACCGGAAAAAATAATTCGATAGATTTTGACACAAAATATTACAGAGCAGATATTCAGGCTGTGGCAAATTTAGGTCGCATCATGAATTTTGAAACCTGGACAAATACTATTGGTATTTTAGGTCATGCCGGTTTTGGATTAGCACAATTAGAGGACCAAAATTCGGCTGTAAAAGACAGAATGGGGAATTTTATTGCTGGTGTAACCGGACAGATTAAATTAACAAACCGAATTGTTTTAACTGGAGATTTTACAACGATTTTAAATGCAAAACAAGATCATAATTTTGATGCTGCAAGTGTTAATAACGGCAGAGGTTTCTCTGGAATTCTTTTTAACGGAACGGTTGGTTTGACAGTTTACTTAGGTAAAAATGAAAAACATGCTGACTGGGTTATCGATAACGGAAACGAAATTGACGATTTGAAAAAAAGAATTGAAGATATCGAAACTTCAATGTTAGATACTGATAAAGATGGTGTTGCTGATTATTTAGATGAGGAGCCAAATACAGTTTCTGGCGTAATGGTTAATACAAAAGGAAAAGCTATTGATTTAAACAACAATAATGTTCCTGATGAATTAGAAAGTTACTTAGTAAAAACTTACGGAAGTAATACTGATAAATCTCCTATTGTTGGAAACAATGAGTTGGTTAAAAATTTAATTAACGGTGGCTATGTTTGTACTTATTTTGATTTTGGAAAGTCAACTCCAACGAATGTTTCTACTGAAGGAATCGATTTTATCTTAAATTATTTAAGAAATAATCCGAATGCTAGTGTTGATATTATTGGTCATGCAGACGAAATAGGAAAATCTGCTTACAATGATAAATTAGCAGCTTCAAGAGCAAACAGTGTTAAAGATGTTTTGGTAAAAGCAAAAGTTAATCCATCACGTTTAAATATTGTTGCTGCCGGAGAAGATGCTTCTGTTGAAAAAGATTCAGATGCAGCGAGAAAATTAGTTAGAAAAGTAACTTTCAGAGTTAAGTAATTAAAAGTAAATACCTAAAAAAGGGAATAGTTATTAAACTATTCCCTCTTTTTATTTAACAGTTTTACAGTAAAAAGGATATGATGTTTTTTTAATCTTCACATCGTTTTCTTACTCTACCATAATTTCATCAACAAACAACCAGGCAGATTGACTCTCACCGGGATGACCTGAAGGACACTGACCTAAATTCCTGGCTGTAACACGGATAAATTTTGTTTTTTGTTCTGCAAATTTGGCTGTAAAGTCATTTATTTTAGCCTCTTTTTCTGTCACAGGAATTGAATTGATTACTGTTTTTACTTCCTTAAAAATAATTCCATCTTGTGACACTTCAAACTTTACTGATTGTGGTAAAAACACCCATTGATTCCAATTTTGAATACAACCCAACGTGATACTGCTAACTGTAGTATTTGCTCCCAAATCTATGGTAGCAACCAAATCACTTCCATTAAATCCGTGCCATTGTTTACCAATATCTTTTGTTCCTCTAAAACCATCAGTTAGTGTATTAGCACCATTGGCAGGATAATAACGGCTAAAAGCATTTGCATACGTAACCGATTTTCCTGTAGCTTTGTTAAAGGTAAAAGATTGTTCAGCAGGTTTTGCATTCATTACCTTATTGTTCAATGCCATGATTGCTTTTATAGTCATAGAGCGATTTACATCAAAAGGTTTGTCATATTTAATACTTCCTGTAGATGGTATGCTTCCGTCGGTTGTATAATAAATTACTCCTTCTGTATTCTCCGTTTCAAGGGCAATAGAAAGTTTATTGTTTTCGACAATAGGTTTAATATCTACTTTAAAATTTCCTTTAGAATAATGCAATCCTCTTTGTTCAAAACCAACCATATGGGGCTGTAAACGCTCTGTAAAGCTTTTCCAGTTGCGTTGCTCTTTTGTAGACCATAATACTTCGGCCAATGCTGGCATACGAGGAAGAATCATATATTCTACCTGTTCTGCTGACGGAATATATTCTGTCCATAAATTGGCTTGTGAACCCAAAACACGTTTGCCTTCCTCTGCCGATAATTCTGCCGGAATTGGTTCGTAACTATACACTTTTTTTAATGTGTTAAATCCTCCAATTGCTGCTGGTTCTGTTTCAGGATCTCCTTGATAATGATCAAAATAACACGGATAACCCGGCGTCATGATTACATCATGTCCCATTTTGGCCGCTTCAATTCCTCCTGCTTCTCCTTGCCAGCTCATAACAGTAGCTTCTGGAGCCAATCCTCCTTCAAGAATTTCATCCCAGCCAATCATTTTTCTGTCTTTAGAAACCAAGAATTTTTCCATTCTACGCATGAAATAACTTTGCAATTCCTTTTCATCTTTCAATTGCTCCGTTTTCATTCTGGCCTGACACTTGGCACATTGTTTCCAACTTGTTTTATCAACTTCATCACCACCAAGATGAATATATTTTGAAGGAAAAATTACCATCACTTCTGTAAGTACATCTTCTAGAAATTCAAAAGCTTTATCATTTCCTGCACAATAATTACTTTCGGCTTTACTGGCAAGGAAATTTCCAGATTGTGCAAAGCTATTTTTAGGATTACATGATAACTCCGGATAAGCAGCCATAGCAGCTTCTGAGTGACCTGGCATTTCTATTTCAGGTACTACGGTTATATTTCTTGCTTTGGCATAAGCCACAATATCTTTAGCCTGTTCCTGAGTATAATAACCTCCGTAAGTCGATTTACTTCTGTCGGCATTAAATTCTACCTCAGACCAGTTCCATGTTTTTCCCCAATCATCAACACGCCAGGCGGCTTGCTGCGTAAGTTTAGGGTATTTTTTAATTTCTAAACGCCATCCGGCTCCGTCAACTAAGTGCCAATGGAAAACATTCATTTTGTAAGCTGCCAGCAAATCGATGAATTCCTTAACCAATTCCGGCGAAAAAAAATGGCGACTCACATCGAGCATCATTCCTCTCCACTGAAAACGAGGATAATCTTTTATTTCCATACTTGGAATCTGAACCAAATCATTCGTTCTGCTAAAAGGCAGTGTTTGCAGTAATGATTGTACTCCATAAAACAATCCTTTTGACGTATTTGCCTTGACAAGAATTTCTTTTGGATTTACAGATATCAAATATCCTTCGTCTCCGATTTCTTTGATTTTTTCGATACTAAAAACAATCTCTTTTCCTTTGCTTTTAGTATTGTTCAATTCAAATCCGGTAACTCGTTTTACATATTCTGTAAAAAAATGAACTACTTTTTCTGCTTCCTTATTCTTTTTATCAACTTTTACAACTGTTGAATTATCAATAATGAAACTGCCTTCTTTCATTTCTAAACTTACAGGCTGTGGTATAATGTGAACCGCTTGCTGTGCCTGCACAAACATAGAAAAGATCAGTAATACACCTAAAATTATTCTTCTCATTTTTTTGGTTTTTGATTAGTTTATATACAAAAAGACAGCCCAATTGAGCTGTCTTTTTTTTATTTCAAATTATTACTGCTCAACAAAATAGTTAGCTCCCCAAATAGTATATCTCTTTTTCATCGTTTCAATTTTTGTTTGAAATTCTGTCCAGTTCTTACTTTCTTTTGAAGACCACAATACTTCGCTTAAAGCACTTAAACGTGGAAATATCATATATTCTACTTTGGCAGGATTGGCCATATATTCTGTCCAGACATTGCCTTGAGCTCCCAAAACGTATTTTGCTTGCTGCTCATTCAATTCTTTCGGAATTGGCTCATAACCATACACTGTTTCCAAAGGTAAAAATCCTCCAATAGTAACTTGTTTTTCGTTCTTGGTTTGAGAATGATCCAAATAAACATGGCTTCCCGGAGTCATAATTACCTGATGATTTTCTTTTGCAGCAGCAATTCCGCCTTCTTCACCTCTCCAACTCATCACAATAGCATTTGGCGCAAGACCACCTTCTAATATTTCGTCCCAACCTATTAAGATTCTTCCTTTTTTATTAATGTATTTTTCCATGCGTTGGATGAAATAACTTTGAAGACCATGTTCATCCTTCAAACCTTTGTCTTTTATCATTTGCTGACAAAACGCACTTCTTTTCCAGGCATCTTTAGGAGATTCGTCTCCGCCCACATGAATATATTTTGATGGAAATAAAGCAATCACTTCATCCAAAACATCTTCCAGAAATTTAAACGTATTTTCTGTTGGAACAAACACATCAGTATGAACTCCCCAAGTTTCCTGAACAATTTTATTTCTTCCGTTTGCCATTTCTTGTTTACTCTTATCAGAGATCATATTATCCGGAAGATCTGTTTTTTCGTTTGGAAAACAACTCAACTCCGGATAAGCAGCAATAGCAGCACTACTGTGTCCTGGCATTTCAATTTCCGGAATTACCGTTATAAAACGATCCGAAGCATATTTTACAATGTCTTTTACTTCTTCCTGTGTATAAAAACCTCCTTCAGGAGTATTATCGCTGCCTTTACCCGGATAGCTGCCAATAATACTTCCGTTTCGTTTAGAACCAATTTCAGTAAGTTTTGGGTATTTTTTTATTTCAATTCTCCAACCCTGATCTTCGGTTAAATGCCAATGAAAATAATTCATTTTATCCAGGGCCAAATAATCAATGTATTTTTTAACAAATTCAACTGAAAAAAAATGACGTCCAACATCCAACATAGCTCCTCTGTAAGCAAAACGAGGTTCATCTTTTACATCTACTGCTGCAATTGCAAGATTATTGCTTTTTTCTACAGGCAATAATTGAATAAGGGTTTGCATTCCGTAAAAAGTCCCCATTGGAGAGTTACCATTAATTTCAACACCATTTTTATCAGATTTAAACTTATAGCCTTCGCTTTTAAGTCCTTGAATATCTTTTTGGCTTATTAATTTAATGGAATTTTTATTTGCTTTTTTTACAATAGGCAACTTAAAACCATAATAATTAGACAAATAACTATTCAAAAAAGCGGCCGTAGCATTATCTTCTTTATTGGTAACAACGAGGCTGGTTTGTGAATTAATCACAAAATTTCCGGTGTTTCTAACAACTTTCACCGGCTGAGGAATGATATTTACTTCCTGTGCAAACGACAATGTACTGCATAAAAGAAGCGAAAAGAGAAACGATTTCATCATGTTTACGATTTAATTAATTATTGTTAAAACTATAAATTCTGCGGTGTGTACGATAACACCTCGAGACCAATTTATAATAAATTTACTTAATACGCAGAAACATAACTTTATGTACAAAAAATACTAAAGTTATGTTTCTATATGTTAGAATTAAGCCAACCCAATGGGTTGCGTTACTCTATTTTGTATATGCCACAGCGTGCTGTTTACTGCTGCCTAAACCATCCATTCCTAATTCGATCACATCTCCCGGTTTGATGTAAATAGGTTCCGGTTTAATTCCTAAACCAACACCCGGAGGCGTTCCTGTACTGATTATATCACCCGGAAGCAAAGTCATAAACTGGCTTAAATAATGTACTAAAAATGGAATTTTGAATACCAAATTTGAGGTATTACTGTTTTGGAATTTTTTCCCATTTACTGTTAACCACATTGGTATATTATTTACGTCTGCTATTTCATCCTGAGTTGCCAAAAAGGGTCCAAGTGGTGCAAATGTATCGCTTCCTTTTCCTTTAGCCCATTGTCCTCCACGTTCGATTTGAAAAGCTCTTTCGCTATAATCATTAAGTAAAGCATAACCGGCAACATAATCTAAAGCTTCAGCTTCTTCTACATAACTTGCTTTTTTACCCACTACAAATGCCAACTCAATTTCCCAATCTGTTTTTTCACTGTTCTTTGGAATTATCAAATTATCATTTGGTCCACATAAAGATGTAGTTGATTTAAAAAAGATAATTGGCTCTGCCGGAATTGGTGCATTGGTTTCTAAACAATGATCTACATAATTTAAACCAATACATATTATTTTTGAAGGTCTCGCTACCGGAGAACCTAAACGTACATTTGCATCAACTTCTGGTAATACCGGATTACTTTCTAGTGCTTTTTTTAATTTTTCTAATCCGTTTTCTTCAAAAAACGCTTCGTTATAATCTGTTACTATTGAAGAGACATCAAATCTTTTTTCTCCTACTAAAATACCTGGTTTTTCTTTACCGGCTTCTCCAAATCGTATTAGTTTCATTTTATTACTTTATTATATTATACTTTTCTTATTTATTCAGACAACATTATCCTTGTCTCTTATTCAATTACATAAATCGTAGCGCTTCTGGCACCATGTGCCCCAATTACTAATGATTGTTCTATATCAGCAGTTTTAGAAGGTCCGGCTATAAATGCACCAAATCCTTCTTTTGATACATCTAGTTTTTGATATGCCTGATGTAAAGTGTTTACAATATCTTTTTTCTCGATTACCAAAATCAAATGCTGACATATAAAAGGAATAAGTCTGTTTATCATTTGGCTTTCATAAACCCATATAGCACCGTTTTCTGCCACACCAACTTTTCCTTTCACATACGCTTTTTCTACTTTTTCTAATTCAATTGCAGATAAAGAAGCTACTTGTTGATCTACATCTCCAAGTTCAGGAATCGTGTTTACGACGAAACTTCCGTTTGTCTTATCAGCTAATAATTGATCTTTTAGCACTGTAATATCCGAAATCAATTCTGATTTACCGCCAATGCTCTCCAATACTGTTTTAAACTGCGCATAAGAATCTTTATAATCAATAACAGCGCTAATATCAATAACAGGAAGTTCAGCCAATTCAGGCTGATTCATCGCTATAGCATTCAATATATTTTCTCTTGCGCTCATACTCTCTTTCTCTGCTATTTTATTTTTGGTTTTTCCCGTTTTTCAAATACCAATCACGGAATGATTCCTTTGGAGCAACTGGCATTTCTCGTTGTTTAGACCAAACATTTAATTTATTATTTACCATAAAAGGGAATAAATGCATTACTCCTCTTCCCATTTTTCCCATCAAACGATACACTTTAGGATTCGAGAATATGAAATCCATTCCCTTCATTCCTACTTTCTTACTTGTGGCTACATATCCTTCAGAAACAATTACTTGTCTCCACTTCCATAACTGTTCATGGATATTGATTTTCACTGGACACACATTGGTACAACTACCACATAAGGTTGATGCAAAAGGCAAATCGGCATTGGCTTTCATATCCAAATTTGGATTTAAAATAGAACCAATTGGTCCTGCAACGGCTGTATGATAACTATGTCCGCCACTTCTGCGGTATACCGGACAAGTGTTGAAACATGCAGCACAACGAATACATTTTAATGAATTTCTGAAATCTTCTCTTCCTAGTTGTTTGCTACGGCCATTATCAACAATGATAATGTGCATTTCCTGATTGGGTCTTGGTTTATGAAAATGACTTGAATAAGTCGTAATAGGCTGACCTGTGGCGCTTCTGGCTAATAATCTCAAAAACACTGATAAATGTTCTGCTTTTGGAATTAATTTTTCAAAGCCCATACAGGCAATGTGTACAGGTGCCGTATGTGCTCCCATATCAGCATTTCCTTCATTGGTACAAACTACAAAACCTCCTGTTTCAGCAATTGCAAAATTGACTCCTGTAATCGCTAATTCCGATTCTACAAACTTATTACGCAAGTGTTGTCTCGCAGCTTCGGTTAAATATTGCGGATCATTATTTCCTTTTTCAGTTTGTAAATGCTCATGAAAAGTAGCACTTACATCTTCTTTTTTCAAGTGAATTGCCGGCAACACAATATGACTTGGAGGTTCTTTTCTGAATTGAACAATGCGTTCTCCTAAATCGGTGTCAACTACTTCTATTCCGTTATGTTGTAAATATTCATTCAAATGACATTCTTCGGTTAACATACTCTTGCTTTTGACAATTTTCTGAATACCGTGTTTTTTGATGATTTTATGAACGATTTCATTGTGTTCTTTGGCATCTGAAGCCCAGTGTACTTTTATGCCATTGGCTGTGGCTTTTTCTTCAAATTCTTTTAAGTAATTAGAAAGATTAGAAAGTGTTGCGTTTTTAATCTGCGAGCCCCATTCTCTTAATTGCTCCCATTCCGGTAAACCATGCGCAGCCTTATCCCGCTTTTCACGAACGAACCACAAAGTTTCGTCGTGCCAGTTGGTTCTAGGCTCGTCAGCTATAAACTTTTCCGCTAATGCAGCGTGTTTTACCGTCATACTTTTATATTTATACTACTCTGTTGATTATAATCATTTTAACACATAGAAACATAGCTTTTATTTACTTAAAAAAGGCATTTCATTTATTTAAAATACACATAGTTCGCTATGTGAAAGAAATGTATTTCTTTTGAATATCCTTTTTTAGGATTTAAACCTATGTTTCTATGTGTTTAAAAAATCTGTTCAAACTACAATCAACAGTTTAATTCTTTTTTTATAAAAAACCATTCAATATTTCAGCAATATGAATCGTTTTGGTCTTACTTCCTTGTCGCTTTAATATTCCTTCAAGATGCATTAAACAACTGGTGTCTCCTCCGGTAATATAATCAACCTCATTATCTTCGTGTTCTGTTATTCTGTCTTTACCCATTTTCACACTTACTGCTTCTTCAAACACGCAAAAAGTACCTCCAAAACCACAACATTCATCATTTCGTTTTGGTTTACTCAGCGTAATACCATTAACCATCTTTAGTAATTGTTCCGGCTTCGAAAATTCAGGCAACATTCTTTCTGTCATTGAAGAAAGATGTAATCCTCTTTGTCCGTGACAACTATTATGCAATCCAACTTTAAAAGGGAAATCAGCATTGATGCTTTCTACTTTTAAGATATCAGTTAAAAACTCTGTAAGTTCATAAATCGAATTGCGGATTTTTATGGCTTCTTGCGGATTTTCTGCATCATGCAAATGTTCTTTTACATGCAAAACACAACTTCCTGAAGGTGCTACTATATAATCGAATCCTGAGAAATTTTTAACAAAGTTCTTATCACAACCTGTACTCAAATTTGCAAAACCACTATTAGCCATAGGCTGACCACAGCAAGTTTGCTGCAAAGGAAAAGTGACATCACAACCCAACTTTTCTAATAATTGCAAAGTGGCAATACCCACTTTGGGATAAAACTGGTCTATATAGCAAGGTATGAATAAGGCAACCTTCATTATAAATTAGTTATTTAATTTGATAAAACCTCCATCAATAGGATAATCGCAACCGGTAACAAAACCAGATTCATCGCTGCATAAAAACAAAGCCAAAGCTGCAACTTCGTCTGGTTTTGCCATACGTCCGATAGGCTGTGATTTAGATAATTTTTCAAACATTTCTGCTTCCTGACCCGGATAATTCTTTGCAATAAATCCATCTACGAAAGGTGTATGCACACGTGCGGGAGAAACTGAATTACAACGGATATTTTCACTCATGTAATCTCTTGCTATCGATAAAGTCATTGCCATTACAGCTCCTTTGGCTGTAGAATAAGCAAATCGATCCGGAATACCAACCCAGGCAGCTATTGATGCCATATTTAAAATAACACCTCCGCCTGAATTTCTAAAATGTGGTATGGAAGCATGTAAACAATTGTATACACCTTTTACATTCACATTCATGATTCTGTCAAAATCTGCTTCAGGAGTTGTTTCTACTTTACCAACATGAGCAATTCCTGCATTGTTTACAAGAATATTAATATTTCCTATTTTTTCGAATGTTGCTAACACTTCTTGTTGATTGGCTACATTACAAGCATGCGAAAATACTTTTCCTCCATTTGCCTTTATTTCGTCAACAGCAGTTTTTGCACTTTCTTCTGTTAATTCAATAATGTGTACTTCGGCTCCTTGCTTTGCAAATAAAACCGAAATGGCTTTCCCAATTCCGCTGCCACCACCAGTAACAACCGCTTTTTTATTTTGTAATGAAAACATATAATTAGATTATTAGATCTTTAGATTATTAGACTTTTAGGTGTTGAGAATTAATAACTCATAATTACTACAATGATACTCCTCGTTTCCACGGAATAAAATCATCTTGGTTTAATAACACCGCTTTCGGAATAATTTCGCCGCTTGCTGCTTTAATACAATATTCCAAAATATCTTCGCCCATTTCTTCAATGGTTTTTTCTCCGCTAATTATCGGACCACAATCGATATCTATAATATCGCTCATTTTTTGAGCTAAAATAGAGTTTGTAGCCACTTTAATAACAGGACAAACCGGATTACCTGTTGGAGTTCCTAATCCTGTGGTAAACAATATTAATGTTGCTCCGGATGCCGCTTTACCTGTCGTAGCTTCGACATCATTTCCTGGTGTACAAACTAAACTCAAACCTGCTTTTGTTGCCGGTTCCGTATAATCTAATACATCAACTACTGGCGCTGTTCCTCCTTTTTTAGCTGCTCCTGCACTTTTTATGGCATCGGTTATTAATCCGTCTTTGATGTTTCCCGGCGATGGATTCATATGAAATCCTGAACCTACTTGATGTGCCAAAGCATCATAAGACTGCATTAAATTAATAAATTTTGTAGCTACTGGTTCTGAAATACAACGATCAATCAGGTTTTGTTCTACTCCACACAATTCAGGGAATTCTGCCAGTAATACTTTACCGCCTAAAGCCACCAGTAAATCTGAAGTATAACCCACAGCCGGATTAGCAGAAACTCCACTAAAACCGTCACTTCCTCCACATTTAACTCCCAAACATAATTCGCTCAATGGCGCTGCTGTTCTTTCTTGTTTGTTTATTTCGATTAAGCCTTCAAATGTTTTTTTAATGGCATCGGCAACCAATTGTTCTTCACTTTTTGATTGTTGCTGCTCAAAAATAAATAATGGTTTATCAAAAGTAGGATTTTGTTTTTTAACATCATTTGTAAAATCCTGTACCTGCAAATGCTGACATCCCAAACTCAGTACGGTTATACCTGCCACATTTGGATGATTTGCATATGAAGCCAATAAGGCGCTCAATGTAGCTGCATCCTGACGTGTACCTCCACAACCTCCCTGATGATTTAGGAATTTAATACCATCTACGTTTTTAAAGACGCGGTTCGCATTTGCATTTGGAGTTAATTGAACATTTATTGCATCCAGATTTTCTCCTTTTTTAAATGCTTCAAGTAAACTATGCGTATATTGAGTGTATTTATCACTTACTGAATATCCCAATTCATTATGCAAAGCTTCACGTATTACGTCAAGATTTCTGTTTTCGCAAAATACTGTTGGTACAAACAACCAATAATTGGCAGTTCCTACACGACCGTCATTTCTTTTATATCCTTTAAAAGTTCTGTCTTTATATTTTGAAACATCTGGCGCTTTCCATTCAAAATCAACATCACGATACTGATAAGGTTCTGCTGCATGTTTAAGATTATCTGTCGTCATCAGGCTGCCTTTTGCAACATCATTTTGCACCTTTCCAACCAAAACACCATACATAGTTATTTCAGCTCCTTCTTTTAAATCGGTTGTATAAAATTTATGCTTTGCCTTGATCGTATCCTGAAGGATATAAGTCTGATCATCAAAAGTCACACTTTCTCCTTTTGCCAAATCTGTTAAGGCAACTAACACATTATCTTCTGGGTGCATTTTCACCACCAATCTTTTAACTCCGTTTTCTAACATATTAATATAAATAGAATTTATGCTTTATTTGTTTTATGTCCGTTAAATGCAAACAATAGTATTACTGAAAAACAAGTCAGCGGAACTACATAACCATTCTGAATACTTCCTGTAACATCTGAAATAAATCCTAAAACCGGAGGAAGTAAAGCTCCTCCAACAATTGACATTACGATTAATGAAGATCCGATTTTAGTGTTGTGTCCGAGTCCGTCGATTCCCATTGAAAAAATAGTAGGAAACATGATGCTCATAAAAAATGCAATCGCTATTAAAGTATAGACCACTATCATTCCCGTTCCAACTATTGCTAATATTGATAAAAGAATATTAATGATTGCATAAATGATTAATAATTTTCTTGGTTTAATATATTGCATTAAGAAGGTTCCTGCGAAACGTCCTATCATAAATGCCAAACCGTAAAATCCTAAATATTTGGCTGCAACACCTTCTTCAAGACCTGCCGAAGTAGTTGCCATTTTAATAAAGAAACTTCCAACGCAAACTTGTGCCCCTACGTAAAAAAACTGGGCTAAAATTCCCCATCTTAAACGCATTGATTTCAAGGCTCCGGCAAAACTAGCTCCGTCTGCTCCTTCTTTATCTTCGTCTTTTACATCTGGCATATTGGTAAAATAAAATACTAAAGCCACTGCCAAAATAATCAGTCCCAAAATAAGATAAGGCATTTTTACACTTGCAGCTTCTTCTAAAACATGAGCATGTAATTCTGCAGGCGCCATCGCATCCAGTTGAGTCTTAGTTAAATTTTTTCCGGATAAAATCATCGGGCCAATATATGCAGGAGCAATAAAAGCAGCCAAGCCATTGAACGATTGTGAAAAATTCAGTCTTTTGGTCGCCGTTTCAGACGGGCCTAATATTGTTACATAAGGATTCGCAGCCGTTTCTAAAAAAGTAAGTCCACAAGCTATAATAAACAAAGCTCCCAAAAAGTAAATGTATTGCAATGAATTGGCGGCCGGAACAAACAAAATTGAACCAATACCAAACAGAACCAATCCTATCATAATCCCCGATTTATAACCGTATTTTCTCATGATATAACCCGCCGGTAAAGCCATAACAAAATAAGCTATAAAGACAGAAGAGTCAATCAAAGACGATTCTAAGTCGGTAAGATTAAATGCTTTTCTTAAATGCGGAATAAGTATTGGATCTAAATTGTGTACAAATCCCCAGAAAAAAAACAAACTGGTTACCAATATAAAGGGAAACAGCCATTTTTTATTTTCTACAGAACTAACATTCTTTTGAATGTCTATTTGAGTTGTCAATGCCATATCTTTTTTATTAAAATTATTCTATTTTAGAAATATAAAATTATAATGATTGAAGTATACTTATTAATTCAATATTACCATTGTTTAATTAGTAATTGTCTTTTCTGAAAATTATAAAGATAAAATAGTACTATTTAAAAAGAATGCGGAAAATATTGGTTTTTAACTGAACCATCTTCAAACAAATCTATAATGGCATAACCTGGAGGCGTTTGCTTATAATAGCTTTTTCCTGCGGAGTCTTTATCACCCGGTTCCCACCAAAAACCACTCAAAGCGCCATTACAATAATAATGTACATTATTATAAACGGCCTCGTCCAGTAAATGAATGTGTCCGCTGAGACAAGTGATTTTCTTGTCTTTGTGTTTATAAAAAAGATCACTGATGTATTTAGAATCGGTATGGTTTCCTCCATCAACATGAGTACAAACCGCAAGAATTGGATAATGACTCATGCAAACCACCGGCGTAGCGACAGGAATGCTCTGCAAATCTTTTTCTAACCACAAACGTTGTTCATCGTCTAGTGAACCTCCGTCATTATTACTATCTAATATTACAAAATGCCATCCTTTTTTATCAAAACTGTAATAACGATTTGGAATTCCTAATTGCTTTACGACATAGTCTTTTCCATACATCAAATCCTGTTTGTTCGGAGCTGCCCACCACATATCATGATTTCCAAGACAACTATGCATTTCAAAATCGCTTATTCCTTTGGTCGTTTCATACCAAACTTTCCATAATTCATTCACTCTGTCTCGGGTAATATTACCATAATCGGCAGCAAAAATGGTATCGCCTCCATTCAGGAAAAAATCGACTTTATGTTTCTTTATTTCTTCTAAACATTTTACAAATCGATCCGGCGCATTTTCTTCCGGACGGATGTGTACATCAGTGATATGCGCAATACGCAATACTCTTTTAGATTTAGAACTTTGTTCAGCAGCAGAAACAATAGATGCTGAACCGCTCAATGCAACCGTACCAGCGGTTAGACCAATATATTTTAATAATTCTCTTCTTTTCATTTTCTGGTTTGATATATTAGACCTGACAGGTTTTAAAAACCAGTCAGGTCTCTATTGGAATCTAAAAAATTGCAAACTCTCCCCCCTGATTCAAATGAATTATTTTACAGAATAAGGTCTGTCATTAGGAGAAACTCCCCAAGTTTTAGAAGGCTTATCTCCCATTGTAAAAATTAATTCACCACCTTTCATAATGTCCGAATGAAGGATATAACTTTTGGTATACGCTTTTCCGTTTAAAGTTGCTTTTTGAATGTAAATATTTTTTGAACTATTGTTTACGGCTTTCACAGTGAAGCTTTTTCCATCTGCCAAATTCAATACTGATTCATCCATAGATGGACTACCAAAAACATAAACACCGTTGAATGGATTTACAGAATACATTCCCATTGCACTCCAAACATACCAAGCCGACATTTGTCCAACATCTTCGTTTCCGGACAATCCGTCATTTTTGTCGCTATACAAATTATCAACTATGTAATGTACTTTTTCGGCTGTTTTCCAAGGTTGTCCTACGAAATTATACAGATACGTAATGTGGTGACTTGGCTCGTTTCCGTGAGCATATTGCCCAATTAAACCTGTAATATCGCTTGAAGCCTCTGCTCCCATATCGCCTGTAATGGTAAATAAAGTATCAAGTTTTTTAGTGAATGGTTTTTCTCCTCCCAACATTGCAATTAATCCTTCTACATCGTGAGGCACTAACCAAGTGTATTGCCACGCATTTCCTTCGGCAAAATCATCTTTCATGTGCGCTGATTTAAACGGATCGAAAGGCGTTCTCCATTCTGTATCACTTACTTTTCCGCGTACAAAAGTGGTCGAGGCATCGTAATATTTCTTGTATGCTTTTGAGCGGTTATAGAAATAATTGTAATCTTCTGTTTTACCCATTTTTTTAGCCATCATCGCAATCGCGCCGTCAGAAATCGCATATTCCATCCCAATTGCTACCGATTCTCTCAAACTATCTGCTGGAATGTAACCTATTTTTTTTACGAAATTTAATCCGCGGTCGTCTTGCATAGCTGTTGCTTTTACAGCTTCGAAAGCCAATTCTCCGTCAATTCCTTTGATTCCTTTTAAATATGCATCGGCAACAATCTGAATTGCACTGTTTCCAGGCATACAGTAAGTTTCATTTCCCATTAAATGCCAAACCGGAAGATGTCCTGTTTCCTGATAGATCGCCAACATCGAATTGATTATATCCGAAACTTTTTCGGTTTGTGTCAACGTAAACAAAGGATTTGCGCCTCTGTAAGTATCCCATAATGAGAAAGTTGTCAAATTCGTAAATCCGGCTGCTTTATGAACTTGTTTATCTGAACCATAATAATCGCCATTGCTGTCATTGTAAGTAGAAGGCGCAATCATTGTGTGATATAAAGCGGTGTAGAAAGTTTTCATTTTCGCATTATCATTCGATTTTACTGCGATTTTATTCAACTCTCTGTTCCATTTTTCATCAGCCTCAGTTGCCACCTTTTCGAAGTTCCAACCTGAAATTTCTTTCTTAATGTTCATCAAAGCATTTTCTGTACTTACTGCCGAAATTCCCACTTTCACTTTAATCACCTCATCTTTTGAAGTCGAAAATTGAATCACCGCTTTTGCACTGTCACCCAAAACCACTTTATTTATCATCTCTTTTGTATTGTTGTACAATTGGATTTTTTTAGCTGGTTTTGATAAAATTGCTGCAAAATAAATTCTTTGATCTGGCGCCCAGCCTTTCGAAAAACGATATCCTTCTATTAAAGTGTCATTTTTTACCCGAATGTAAGTATCTACCGCTTTATCCCAACCAATTCCTTCAACCAAATCTAAAATGATATGTGATTTATCTGAAGCCGGGAAAGTATATTTTTGGAAACCAACTCTTTCAGAAGCAGTCATTTCGGCTTTGATTCCATTTTTCTTTAAAATAACCGAATAATAACCTGGTTTTGCTACCTCATCTTTATGGTCAAAACCTGAAATATATCCGTTTTCCATGTCTTTCGCAGTCCCTTTTTTCAGGTTGATTTTACCAACGGCAGGCATAAAAAGCAAATCACCAAGATCTCCAATTCCGGTTCCGCTCAAATGTGTGTGTGAAAATCCGATAATAGTTGGATCAGAATAATGATAACCTGAACACCAATCCCAACCTTGCGAGATATTTACAGGCCCCAACTGAACTGCTCCAAAAGGAACATTTGCCCCCATAAAAACGTGTCCGTGAAATCCTGTTCCAATAAAAGGATCTACATATTGTGTCAAATTTTGTTTACCAGTCTGACTATGCATTTGCAGAGTACAAACTCCTAAAATTGCAAAAAATGCTGATTTTAAATTTTTATTCATCTTTTTAAATTTGATATATTCATCTGTCGTAACATCTGAAAAAGTTTTTTTTTGCCACGAATTACACCAATTAGCACTAATTTTTAATGGCATTTTTTCAATAGTTATCATAGCAGGCAAATACTATATTTCTTTACTTTATAATCTTTACTCTATAATCTTTACTCTATAATCTTCTCCCTCTACTTTACAACTTCAAAACTCGCCTCTAACATTGCGTCTCTCGAATTTGAACCTATTTTTACATTATATTTTCCTTCGTAGATTTTGAATTGTTTTTTGGTATCATCCCATTTTTGAAGTTCTTCTAACGGAATTTCTAAAGTTAGGGTTTGAGAATTTCCTTTTGTGATTGATACACGTTTGAAAGCCTTTAATTCTTTTAATGGCATTCTGTCAACATTTGGATATTCAATATAAACCTGAGCCACTTCATCTGCATTATATTGCCCTGTGTTTTCTATTTTGATTTGCATCGAAATTTTATCTGAAGTCGTTTTAACATTCTCCGGTTTTTGAATCCAATTGTATCCAAAAGTGGTGTAACTTAATCCAAATCCGAAAGGATATTGCACTTCTTTATCAAAATAGCGATACGTTCTGCCTGCCATAGCATAGCTGTTATAATCTGGTAAATCGCTGAAAGATTTGTAAAAACTAACTGGTAAATGTCCTGACGGAGACACTTTCCCGAAAAGAAGATTAGCCAACGCTGTTCCGCCTTGTTCGCCTGGATACCACGCAAAAACAATTGCATCAACATAAGGTTCAATCGCCGAAATATCAACGGCGCTACCGCCTGTAATTACTGCTACAAGAGGCGTTTTTGTCCCTTTTCGAAGTGCTTTGATGTATGCAATATGCGAAGCTGGTAAATCCATGTTTTTTCTGTCGCCTTTACCGTCAGCTAGAAAAGCATCGCCTTCTTCGCCTTCATAAACTGGTGTAAAACCAATTACTGCAACTGTCAAATCGGCCATAGAAGCTGCCCAAACTCCACCAAAATTGGTTGTATCAGTAAAGTCACAACCCATATCATATTCTACTCGGGTATCCGGATCGACAGCTCCCGCAATTCCTTCTACAAAATTTACGGCTTTATCGGTAATTCCGTGATAATTTCCTAACAAAGCATCCAGAGAACCTGCATTTGGTCCCACAACCATAATCGATTTGTAATCCTCTTTTTTCAAAGGCAACAACTTTGTTTTCTTCTCGCCTACTTCGCCATTTTTCAACAAAACCATACTTTGCTCTGCTATTTTACGGCTAAGGTTTCTGTGATAGGTATTTGCGATACTGTCTATACCATATTTACGATACGGATTATCTTCTGCTTTATCATAAAATCCTAGTTTAAACTGTGTGCGCAAAGTTGGCGCCAATGCATTATCAATGTCTTTTTGAGTAATCAATTTTTGATTCAACGCGTTGATTGCATCTTTTTGCAACAATCCGCTGCAATCCATATTTACTCCGGCTTTAATTGCTGCAGCTGCAACAGTTACACTATTTGGTAAGGTTTTGTGACTATCATAAATATCCTGCAATGCCCAACAATCGGTCACTACATGTCCACCGAATTTCCATTCATTGCGTAAAATATCCTTTAAAAGGGTTTTTCCGGTACAACAAGGTTCTGAATTTACTCTATTATAAGCACACATCACTGTTTCTACATGAGCATCAACCAGTTTTTTGAAAGCATACAAATAAGTTTCTCTCAAATCTTTTTCATCGACAATAACATCAATCGAATGTCGTGTTTTTTCAGGTCCGCTATGTACCGCGAAATGTTTGGCGCAAGCCGCAGTTTTCATGTATTTAGGATCAGTTCCCTGTAATCCTTTTACGTAAGCTGTTCCCATTTTTCCGGTAAGAAAAGGATCTTCTCCGTAGGTTTCCTGTCCTCTTCCCCAACGCGGATCTCTGAAAATATTGATGTTTGGTGACCAGAAATTCAATCCCATATATTGCAAGCGACGATCTTTGGCTACAGCCATATTATTCTTTGCTCTGGCTTCAGTTGAAATAGCGTTTGCAACTTCATTCAATAAATTATCATTAAAAGAAGCCGCCATTCCTAAAGCTTGTGGAAAAACAGTTGCTTTTCCGGCTCTTGCTACTCCGTGCAGCGATTCATTCCACCAATTGTATTGCGGAATATCCAATCGTTTTACGGCTTTGCTTTCAAATCCTAACAAAGAAATTTTCTCCTCTGTAGTCAATTGTTTCAATAAATCTTCTACTCTTTTATCAATTGATAAATTCTGATTTTTATACGGAAATGCTTTTGTTTGTGCATTTGTGATCCCTACACAGAAACAAAAAAACATTACAAATTTGTAGCTTCTTAAACAATTCATTATTGATGTATTTTAATTATATAAACGCTAAATAATTCACTCTAAAACTAAAAAATAGTATACCCTTAAAAATAACTACTTTCTCTTATAGACAAAAAGTTATTCTCATGATTTTCTATTAAATTCCTGTTCTTTTAGAAATTGAAAGATATAATTACTTCTGATTATATAATAATTCGATATTATCTTTATTTAATTATTAATTGCCTTTCTATATTATCTAAAAACGAAAAAGGCGAAGTTGATTTTACTATTTTATCAACTCCGCCTTTATTTATTAATTTACTTTTATTTATTCAGATTTTCGAACATCACGATGGCGGTATATAGAACACCCGCTTCGCCTCTGAAAGTTCCGGATCCTCTTGGTTCATTATTTACCGAATACCATTCGTAGAAACCATTGTTATCTTTCACACGTTTTAACATTGGCTGTACTTCTCTGTAAGCTTCTTCTTCATAGCCATATTTAATTAGTTGCTGAATCGTTCTTGCTCCAAACCAAGTCCAGTCACCTCCATTTTGATAACTGTAAATTGGATTCATTATTTTATTTACAAAATAACCGTTCGGATAAGGAGGATAAAGTGTCAAACCAATAGAAGCCGCTCCTGCTTCTTTTACTCTTTTTACCATTTCGTCTAAGGAAGCTTTTACTTCTTTTTTAGTCAGCAATCCCGCTTCCATCGCTACGGTTGTTCCTCCGAAATAGAAGATATTATTCTCGTCGAAATCAGCAGGAAAAGGTGATCCATTCAAATACAAGTGCGGAATATATTTTTGATTTTTAGCATCCCAAAGGTATGTACGTGTGTTTTTTGCAACATCAGTTTTAATTTTATTCCATTTTGCTTTAGTTGACGGAATTGTTTCCATCATATTATTCAAAGCAACTATAAACATGGCGTTGTCATAAATATCACAAGCCATATGTGTATTTCCATCAAGATCAACTCCGTAACCTTCTTCCGGCTGCACATCGCCCCAATCAGCAGTTGTTGCTCCGGTAATTAATCCGTATTTCTTAGTGTAACGGTTTTTCATAAGAAAATCCATTGCCCATTCTAATCTTTTTGCTACAGTTTTATCACCCACTTTTTCTGTCAAAATTGATTTATCGCCCGTTAGTTTGATGTATTTATAAACTGCTTGTACCAGTGATGTTTCCTGATCTGTTTCGACCGTATTCTTGTGAGCAGCATATCTTGGTTCTAATTTTGAATAGGAGAAATCTGTTTCTCCGGCTCCAATTTGTTCTTTAGGAGTGTAGCCATCAATAATGTTTCCGTCCTCGCCCTGCATTCTGAAAAACACCAAAAGATTTTCTTTTATATCTTCTTTTTTAGTGACTTGTGCCGCTAATTCGATAAAAGTATTATAATCCCGAATCCAGACTTCGCGGTAACCATCTCCGGCATTAACACCTGTTTTCATTACTTCCAAAGCTTTGTTTTTGACAAAAGACATGTTTTGATCGCTTTTGATTTTCTCTGCTAATTCCTTGTCATTTTTTGTTTTTTGCTGCGCCGAAGTAGTCAGTATAAAGACAAATACTGCTACTGACGAAAATATTTTTTTCATATTTATTTATTTTGAAGTATTGCAAAACGCAATAGTTTTTAAATTCAATTATTCTTATTCACTTGTACTCATTGATGGCGGCGGAGTTTTTATACCCCATTTTTTGTTTGGATTCGCTCCCATATCAAAAATTAAAGTTCCTCCGTCGGTTAGTTTTTTGCGGTCAATCCAGGCGTTTTCAACTTTTTCTCCGTTGAAAGAAGCCGATTGGATATACTTATTTTTCTTCGAATTATTTTTGGTTTCAATCACCAATTCTTCGCCTTTATAATATTTTTTATCCAATTTAATAGTCACTTTATCAAATAATGGACTTCCGAATTGAAAGGTTGGATTCATCGCTGCATGTCCCTGAACATCAAATAATCCCATTGAAGCCATCACAAACCAAGCTCCTAATTGTCCCTGATCTTCATCTTGTCCAAATCCGTAACCGTGAAGTAGTTCTGCACCGTAAAATTCATCGCAAATTGTTCGCGACCATTTTTGCGTTAGCCAAGGTTTTCCAGAATAATTAAACAGAAATGAATGGTGCAGACAAGGTTGGTTTCCGTGGTTGTATAACCTTTCTAATCCTGAGAAACTGTCAATTCCTTTTCCGCCGCCAAAAGTCGATTTTTGACTTTCGTTAAAGGTGGTTTCCAAACGTTTGTTGAATAAATCCAATCCTAAAATTTTGATTAATCCAGCAGGATCTTGCGGCACATACCAAGTATATTGATAAGCATTTGCTTCCTGGAATCCTCTCCAAGCCTGCATTGGATTAAAGTTCTCGATAAATTTTCCATTTTCATATCGTGGACGAATGAATTTGGTTTCCGGATCAAAAATATTTTTCCAGTTTCCTGCCTGTTTAATCAGTTTATTATAATCGTCTTTTTTACCTAAAGCTTTTGCAAATTGAGAAACGCCATAAGAAGTATAGGCAAATTCAAGCGTGTGTGATGCTCCAAAATTAAATACCCAACCATTGGCAAGTGTGGTATCTTTTGAAGGAATGTAACCTTCTTTTACAAAATAAGCTAAGTCGTATTTGCCTGAACCAAAAGGGCGATTTCTATAACCTGTTTCGTTTTTATAGGCAATTTTATAGGCTTCTTCTGTATTAAAATCTCTTATACCAGAGTTGTATGTTGCGGCAATCATCAAACCAAAACAGTTCGTTTGTACTCCATTTGAATGTGCTCCCGCAGCAATTCCATCGTGTAACCAACCGGTTTCTTTTGCAAAATCGATATTAGATTGAATGTATTCGCTCAAATAATCAGGATAAGCCAAAGCCCAAAGTTGTCCTAAATTCCAAAATCCGCCCCAAATTCCGTCTGTGTTATAGTGATTGTATTTTGGCTTTCCATTTTCATTCAACGGGATTTTGCCAATTTTACCGTCGTGTCTAGGATAACTTCCGTTTGCATCGCTCGCTAATCCATGTCCTAAAAGAGCATGATAAAGACCTGTATAAAATTTTGCTTTATTGATACTGTCTTTAGTTTCAACTTTGATTCTTCCTAATTTCTCGTTCCATTTTTCATGTGCGGTTTCTTTTACTGCATCAAACGTTTGTCCGGTTGCTTCGGCTTTCAAGTTCGCTTTTGCATTTTCAATACTTGTATATGAAAGTCCGACTTGCATTTCGATAACTTCACCTTTTTTAGTGGCAAAATTCACGTACATTCCGTTTCCGATTCCTTTAGTTTCTGTTTTACCATCTAAGGTTTTATCTTCTACAAAAGTGCCATAGGACTCTGGTGTTTTACCTAACTGAATCACAAAATACATTTTCACTCGTTTTTCAGGATCACAGAATTTTAAATACTCCGGAAAAGTTTCTATCGTTCCTTCCAAAGTATTTTTTCCCGAAAGTTTCATTGTGGCTTCGGTAACGCCGCTGCTTTCTCCCTGACGATGTCCGATGTCGAAAATAATACGTGATGCTGCAGATTCAGGGAAAGTGTATCGGTGAAAACCAACTCTTTCTGTAGCTGTCAACTCGGCTTTAATGCCATATTCTTTTAAGAAAACCGAATAATAACCGGGTTCAGCGTGTTCATCTTTTTTATCAAATGTTGATCGATAACCCGTTTCTGGTTTTTCTAAAGTTCCGGGAGTTGTTTGCAGTTTTCCTGTTACCGGCATTGCTACTAATCCTCCTATTTGAAATTCATGAAAATGACCAAAACCTTCAATCGAGTTTTGACGATCGTCGTAACCGCAAGGTTCCCAACTTCCGCCACTTCCGTAAGCGTTAGTATGTGGAGCTAATTTGGCCATACCAAAAGGCAATGAAGCCGGCGTGTAGAAAAACCAACGTCCGTGTACCGAACCTATTTGCGGATCGACCCAGGAAGCCGGATTAAAATCGTCCTTTTTCTTCGAACAGGAAAAAAGCGAAATGATCATTGTGAACAATAGTATTGTCTTTGAAATTGTTTTCATATAGCTTAATTTATTATTAAGGAGTTTTTTTTTATTGGAACGATAAATTTCTGACGCGGATTGAACGGATTCGCTATCGCGAAAACGCGGATCTTAACTGATTTTTTTATTTTAGATTTTTAATAAAAACTCTGAAACTCTACTTCCTACCATTTTTATTTCGGCGGTAAGATTTTAATTTATTATTTCGGTGCTTTCTTTTATTGGAACGATAAATTTCTGACGCGGATTGAACGGATTCGCTATCGCGAAAACGCGGATCTTAACTGATTTTTTTTATTTTAGATTTTTAATAAAAACTCTGAAACGCCACTTCCGGCCATTTTAATTTCAGCTGAATTTGATTTTTCGTCTCCCGTAGTTACATCAATAATTGATTTTGGTGTCAAAGATTTCCAAACAAATTTTGTTTGTTGTTCTGATTGTTCCGGGTTAAACAAACGCATCAATATTGTACCGTCTTCGTTTGGTGTTAAACTGGTAACTACAATTTTCGAATTCGTTAATTCAAAAAGATTTGAAGGCAGTTTTACATCTTCCTTAATAGTCATCGCGATCAATGGTTGAGTAAACTCCTCAGCTTCTCTTTCCATATCAATATTATTTGTTCCTGTATGTGGACGAAGTGCATATTTAAAGTTTACAATTCCTTCCTGATCTGCTTTATAATTGGTGTGCCAATAATTATTCATCACATAAGAGAACCAAACAGAAGTTGGTTTCTCTGATTTTTTCCATTCTTTGTGATTGGGTACAACTTCTTTTCGTTCATCAATAATGCTATTTGGTTCAACCAAAGGCGATTCCAGCAACATCCATTGAATTCCTTTATCTCCTGTCGAAACATCTACCCATCTTCTTCCGTAGAGATAATCCATATTTGATCCGGCTAATTGGTCTTTCAAAAACTCAATTGTTCCGTAACCTGCATCAAGAGTCGTTTTGCTTAACTGCGAATTGAACGGATATCCAAAATGAACACCTTCTTTGGTACGGATTGCTTTTTTGTCCAGCACATTTTGAATCAATACTTCATCGCTTCCGCTGTAAAGCGAAATAATACGTTCTAATTTGTTAGCCCCAGGCGCATCCGATGTAATTGAAACAGCCGTCATTACTGGTCCTTTTTCTACAATTTTAACCTGAACATTTCCGTTAGTTTGTGCTTCTTCAGGATTCAGACCCGGCACATACCAATAACTGTTTAATCCTTGTTGTTTGAAATCACCGGCATAATTAAAATCCGAAATGGTTTTAAGATTCGTGATACTTCCATTGTTTTTGTCCCAGCTGAATTCGATTTTTCCGTTGGATAACGAGTTGTCTCCCAAAACAAATTTGTTCGTCAAAGCGCGCGATTCTTTATCTGTAATTTCATAAACAGCATTTCCAAAAGCAGGAACTTCTGTTGCAATAAATGCATATTTTCCGTTGCTCAATTGCTGCAATGGCAAAATATTTCCGTTTGCATCTTTTACTGATTTTCCTTTTACAGCCGTTTCAAGAATTACCAATCCGGTTCTTTTCCAGGAAGAAGTATTAAAAACAGCAATTTTCTTAGATTGTGAATTGCTTATTGTTTCAAATAAACTTTTCTCTAATGCATTAATCTGCGTATCTGCATCGAGCATAAATTGTCTTTTTATACGCCATTGCTCGGTTACAAAATTAGATTCCGGATCAGAGATACTATTATGCGCTCCCCAAGTATGTTCATGAAACATAATGATATTTCTCCAGGCATCATAGAAATTTTGCTGATCGTATTTTTTAGGATTCAACATGGTGTAAAGTGTCGTCAATTGTTGAAGAC